>JAILHT010000138.1 GCA_024695665.1 Lachnospiraceae bacterium | reverse complement strand
TGAAAGCAACAAAGTGGGCGATGGATGACGGCAGAAAGCAGTCAAACTGCCTCAGACAGGAAAAAACTCAAATACATTTGTACATAGCTTTAGTGTTCATTTCTGCCATAATGTTTCCCCCTTTGATATTTAGTTGTCTAGAATGAAAAACCCCTTGTTTTAAAAATCTTATTACATAACAATTATACTATGAGAGCAGAGAAAATAAAACGTCTCAATATAACAGACTCCTTCGGACAACTCCAACATCTTAAACTCATCATATTCAAATAACTTGTATTTTGCCAAAATGGAAGTAATATTTTGACGTCCGCTTGGAATGACGAGCGGATTGGCGTATTTAGCCATTACCTTTCGGTAGGTTCCATTGGATCGCGCCATTTCCAAATTGATTAGTAAATCAGGAAGTCGTATGTACTTTGTATTGTAATAACGCTTGCATGCCTCCATGCCAAAGGCACAGGCCATGTAAGTCTTTCCGCGGCCTGATGTGTAATTGATATCCATAATGGATGCACCGGTGAAAGTAGACGGAAAAGATGTGCATATTCTTGAGTGGCTGGCTACTCAGAAGAAGTAGTGAATATTTTTAGTGTAACTATTATAATGTCCGGGATAAGACGGACTTAGTTGATTCGAAATCAGTGCTTTTCAAATACTAAGTTCCATTCTTATCCCGGACCTTTTATTTTAAATCTTAAGTATATCCCCCTGGTGCAATTCTTCCTTCATTACCAAATCTCTCTTCCTACCGGCTCACCCCAGTCGAATTCACCATCTAAATGTAGCTGCCCACCATATTCCGCTGCACGTTCTTCCAATGTGCTATGCCTAACCGGCTTAACAAGCATAAGCTACGCCTCCTTTGTATATACATTGTATATCCTTGAAATAAAAAAATCAAAGTTTCTCGTAATTCTTTGCTACAACATCCCAGTTTACAAGATTCCAGAAGTTTTCTACATATGAGGCTCTTAAGTTCTTGTATTTAAGATAATATGCATGCTCCCATACATCTATTGTAAAGATAGGAGTATGGCCTGAGCCAAGTGAAATAGGATTATCCTGATTTCCGGATTTGGATACATAAAGCTTACCGGCTGCATCTTTTGAAAGCCAAGCCCAGCCAGAGCCAAACTGTCCAATAGCAAGGGCAGTCATCTGCTTTTTAAGTTCATCAAAGCTTCCAAATGCCTCATCTATAGCATCTTTTAATTTACCGGAAGGCTCTTTAGCTCCGCCCGGTGCTATCTCCGAAAAGAAAAGATTGTGGTTATAAAATCCTCCACCGTTGTTTCTTAAAGCGGTGCGCTTTGCCTCATCTGCCACTGTATCCAGATTTGCAAGTATATCCTCAATGTTCTTTCCTGCTACCCCTGCTTCTTGCGCTGCCGCATTGAGATTTGCGGTGTATGTTGCATGATGCTTTGCGTAGTGAGTCTCGACTGTCTCAGCATCCATGTACGGCTCCAAAGCATCGTATGCGTATGGTATTTTAACCTGTTCAAACATTGTAAAAACCCTCCTTTAGAATTAACTATATTTAAACAATAATCTGTAGTGCTTCCACAGTCAATTAATATTTACGCTACTATACTTCTTATAAATTCCCTAAAATACGGAAGTGCAAAACTAACCATTCCGTAAGCGCTGTCTTTCGATAAAATACCACTTTTTTCCAAAGATGACTTGTAAGTAGAAAAAGTATTTGAATCCATATCCATCATCTCTCTGACTTCTTTCACAGATATCTCATTATCCACGCTTGCTATGGCTGTAACTATCTTTCTTTCGCCGCAGAAAGTTCTTTCCATTTTTTTTCGTAAGAAAACTCTCCAAGCATAGTCCTGTACTCTTGAATAATTTCATCGCTCATCCTCTGTTTCTTTGATTCAAACACAAGATAGCCAAGCATCTGGAATCCATATGAATATCCGAGAGTGTAATGACATACAGCCTCTATGCATATGCAGAAGCATTTGTGGATATGAAGCAGAAATCATGGATCAAGGCACATATCCATATGTACGAGTACTTTGGCGGTGTCGCTAAAATCCTCGTACCCGATAATTGCTAATGTGAAGCTTCACATTAGCAATTGTCAGGCACAAGAATACGCGGAAGACCTCCATACCATTCAAATGCATCGATATGGCCTTGATTCCAACTCATTTGAGTTTCGTCAGGGAAAGCTTCCACAAATGGATAGGAGCTATAGAAATGTGCATGATGCACTTCTCCAGTCCCATAGTCCCTAACACATGGCAAAGTATCACCAATCCAATCAATAAAGAGTTCCTTTCCTGGTTCTCTTTCCTGTGGAAGGATAACGTCTTTGCCGGAAGATTTCTTCCATTCGTTGTATTTAGCACAAAACCGAGTGTTGTAAGAATGCTGTCCGGATGTTGCAAGAATCATCACCCTTGATGCTTCAAAGGATTTATCTATGCGGGAAATCTATGGATTAGATCCTGTAAAAGCCAGGTAACTATTAAAACAGAGGTGGCTCTGTCGGTCCGGAATGGTGGCTCACGCCACACTGGACTGGCGGCTCCGCCCCAAAAGAATAATCACCGTGAACAATCTGATCCATAGATCACTAACCTCCTCTAAAAAACTAGTAGTTTTTTAGAGTCTGGCATAAACTATCTAGGCTAGCAAGGCGCACGGTTTGACGCTTACAGATATAGCTAGCGAAAAATAGATTAAAATACTCGCATCTATCATAAGATAGGTGCGAGTTGTAAAAGGGAAGCCCTAACATTGGGCGCTTACCGTTATTCTATTGTGACTATCATAGCGCCAACTCCTTATTTATTGAAAAGATCACTATGCGTTCCTGTTCTGACGAGAGATAAGACCAAAACATCTTCATCAATATGATAAAGAAGCAGCCAATCCGGTTCCAAGTGTAATTCCCTATGATCCTTCCAATTGCCGGTCAATGCATGATCATCATACTCATCTATGAGTTTCTGCTGTTGATTGCCCAATGCGATCAAATGAACAACTTCCTTCAGAAGATCCACATCGCAACCCCTTTTCTTAGCCAGTTTATACTCCTTCTTGAACTTGGATGTCCACTTTACAAGGTATTTTTCTTTCTCATCACTCATTTATCAAGTTCCTTAAATGCATCTTCAACGGAGTATGCCTTTACACTTGGATCTCTCGCAATACGCTCCGCTTCGATCATGGCCTCAATTGTTTCCTTATTAGGGCTGTCAATATTGACATCAAAAGGAAATCCCCCAACTCTGACAGCCTTCCTTAAAAAAACATTAATTGCCGTACCAAGATTCATCCCAAGTGCCCCGAACAAAGCTTCGCTCTGCGTACGCAGTTCCGTATCTATTCTACATGTATAGTTTGTTGAGTTTTTAGTTGCCATAACTGCACCCTCCGATTAAATGTACTTAAATTATTTTGAACCAGAGAGACAAACTATATTCGCCTCTCTTAAAATCCTCTCTTAAAATCCAATATCCTCTAATATCCTTTCTAATATCCTTTCTCCTTTCCCTTTCTTGCAGTAAATACTACACTATTTGCACCTAAATTACAATAACATTTACTGTTTTCTTAAAAAACAAAACAATTTTGGCACTACACTTCTTCAAAAAAACTTCTTCAAAAAATCTTAACTTCCAGTGATTTTACGACTCAAGCATAGAATCCCTGATCGGAACCAGCAGGTCAGTAGCGGACATTATCGTTGTGTTTTTATACAAACACATATTTTCAAAATAGAATAAACAACAGCGTTCATGCTACATACCATATCATTATCATCTCGTATCTCGACACATCTTGACGTCTTATGATTATTTTTGTATCATACCCCTGTAGTAATAAGAGATGTTCATCGGAGGACACCCATGAAACACACATCCATAGATATAATAGCTGATGCAATATCAGCAAAAAGACAGCATCAGGGTTGAATGTAAATGCGGAGGATACCTCCGAAACTTGTTTTTGGATTGGAATCTCTACAAACTCAGGAGATTTAACAGTCGGAAGATCCTTAGTATCTTCTGATAGTTGGGCACATAATTCCTTACGGAATTTCCGTTGCCAATAATAGTAGGCTTTTTCTTTGATACCATTTTCAGCCAGCCATTCGCGTACTTGCATGCCTTCAAGTCTTTCCTGGCAAGCAGAAACAATACTTAACCAATTGTCGCGTCTTACATCGTGAACGATCTGATCCATAGATCACTAACCTCCTCTAAAAAACTAGTAGTTTTTTAGAGTCTGGCATAAACTATCTAGGCTAGCAAGGCGCACGGTTTGACGCTTACGTTATACATGTTTTTCTCCTCGTTAATTGAATGTCGTTTGCGACATTGCGCATTGTACAAAAAAGACCCTTCATCCTTGTAATAGGACGAAGGGTCACTCGCTATACCACCTAATACAACGTGCGCAAACCATATCTGAACTGATGATACGTACTTAAACCAAGTCAGTCCTATGTCTGCATACGGTGTTTCGTTAACGCCAAAACTTACGTCAGCGCCTACTTGGTTTTCCCGGAAGACTACTGTCTTCTTCAACGTCTTTAAACATTATCGCCATATATTACAAAGTCTGAGGGCGATGATGTCAACGTGAGATTTCTATATTCTGGTGTCTGTAGTTAACTTGTTGAGTTTTACTATTTCGGTGTCTCCGTCACCGTTATGTTTATTACTCAGTTACTGACGCAACCTTAATGAGGTTTGTATTTCCTGAAGTTCCGTTTATCATGCCTCCGGTGATTACGATGTTGTCTCCTGCCTCAAGGTCAAATACCTCTTCTGCGGTCTTCTGAGCGAAGTAGAAAAGTACATCAGTTGAATCAAACTTTTCTGCCATTACAGGTGTAACACCCCATGAAAGAGCAAGACGTCTGTAGCTCTTTGGATTTGTTGTAATACCAACGATGTCAACAGGGCATCTGAATCTTGATACAAGTCCAACTGTAGCTCCTGTCATTGAGCAAACGGCAATTGCCTTTGCCTTCACGTCGATAGCCATTCCGCAAACAGCATGTGAGATACAGTCTACATCGTTTTTCAAATCAAACTGATTGTTGTGGAATCTCTTTCTGTAGTTTATCTCTGACTCTGTTGCCTCAGCGATTGATGCCATCATCTTTACTGCCTGCTCAGGATATTTTCCTGCTGCTGTCTCTCCTGAGAGCATGATTGCAGATGTTCCGTCGTATACGGCGTTCGCCACGTCGGAAACCTCGGCTCTTGTAGGTCTTGGAGATGTGATCATTGACTCAAGCATCTCTGTAGCTGTGATAACTCTCTTTCCAAGAAGACGGCACTTTTCGATAAGGCTCTTCTGAACGGCAGGAAGAAGCTCAGGTGCAATCTCAACGCCCATGTCTCCACGTCCAATCATGATTCCTGAACAAAGCTCACAGATTTCTTCTATATTATCTACACCAGGCTGGTTCTCGATTTTTGCGATAAGAGCTATATCAGGTGAACCATGCTCGTCAAGAAAATCATGTACTGCCTGAAGGTCTTCCTTACGTGATACAAATGAACATGCGATGAAATCTACATCCTGCTCAATACCAAAAAGGATGTCTTCCTTATCCTGCTTGCTGAGGAAGTTTGTGCTCATGACTTTTCCAGGGAAATTCATGCTCTTCTTATCTGAAAGATTTCCCTCTGTAAGTGTCCCGCAGATTACCTCTTTTCCCTTTATCTTCTTTACTTCAAAGTCCATA
>JAILHT010000131.1 GCA_024695665.1 Lachnospiraceae bacterium | reverse complement strand
TTTGAAACCTGACCAACCGCTGTATTTACATCTCCCGCTCCGTCATTCAAAGAGAGAAGTGTATTATTTGCTGTCTCCATAGATGCAGTCAACTCTTCCATAATAGCGGAAACGTTACTTACATTGTCTCTTGAAGTATTTACTATTCCAACAGTATTTTCTACCGAAGTATAAATATTTCCCGACTCATTTTTAATCTTGTCTATAATGTTCTCAAGGGTTGCAAGGAAATTGTTGACACCTGCGACCAAAACTCCTACTTCATCTGAAGTCTTATTGTCAAGTCTCTTTGAAAGGTCTGCATTTCCTTCATTCATCTCGCCCAAAATCTTATCCAGCTGTCTTGAAGCTGTTATAAGCGGACGAATTGCCTTTGTTACAAAGAACAACGCTGTAAGTGAAACTACAACCAAAAGAATTACTCCGATAACGATTGATATCTTAACCTGATTAGCTGCTGTATCAAGCATCTGCTGATTTGCATCTATCAAAGTTGTCAAACGATCGGACATCAATGCTATGTTCTCCTCATGTCCAAGGATAAGTTCATGTGCCGATTCAAAATACAAAGCCATAGCACCTGCATAATCACCAGCATAATACATCTCCTCAAGCTGACCATAGAGATCTACAAATCCGCTCACAGCCGTATCAAGTGCTGTAAACTCTTCCTGAAACTCAGAATCGCTCACCTCGCTGACCTGAATTCTTAAATCTTCTATAGCTGCCTGCAAAGTCTCTTTGTCGGCTGTTCCGGGATCAATCATAGAAGCCGCTGTATCAGCATCTGCCATCGCTCCCATGCTATCCATAGACTGAATAAGAAATACACGCTTAACCAAAGCCTGCATCATAGCATCTACATCTCCAAAGTCACGCTCTATCTCCATATATGTGTCCGACAGTGTTTCCGCTGAAGATATGGCTATCTGGAAATTGTACCCCATCATTGCAATTCCGATAACTGCTACTATATCAAGTGCCAAAAAACATGCCAGAATCTTAGTTCTTAAACTCTTCATTAACTGCCTCCTGTTAATTTTACAAAATCGAATTGTGTGCTATTATAGTGATATAATAACATGGATAAGATTGTTAAACAATGCACAAATGTCATAAATGCTTTTTGACATTCTGCAATAGTATGTGCAAATTAACGAGATGGCATAGGCATATTGCCTAAAAAAGATCAAGTGCACTGTCCAGATATATCTCTTCCCTGACTTTAAGTCTACAATCCGGCTTTGTCATATAATACAATAGCATCTCCAATACAACTGCACTTCCAAGACTTCTCCCTTCTATCTTGAAGTCTGAAAATCCCATTGGCTTATAGATGTTCAAAATATCCTCAGTGCCTATAAAAGCAGGATTCTCCATTGCCTTTGAGAACCTGTATCCCTCTGTCGCATCAGGCGAAGTACATATATGATCTGCACATTCTACTCCAAGGCTTTTCATGCTGACATTCTCATAACAATTTTTTCTTTCATTACACCCGAAGAAACAACACTCGTTGCAAAGAAATTCCGTCTTTTTCTTTTCGTCATACGAGAGGCTTTTTAGTTTTTCAAATTTCTTATTCAATCTGAAATCCGGCACGACATAAGAGAACTCAGGTCTTCTTAACTCAGCCTCAAAATCATCAAAACATGTAAGAACTTTTGTTGTTGATGACACAAAATAAAACCCGGGATATCTGTCTTTTAGAAACTTAAGCAAAATATCCGATCCGACTATTATTCCGTTTTTTATTCTACCGTTTTTCTCAAACTGCGAACATAATCTGTTGCATCTCCTGTCGGACAGATGTTCTTCTCTGAGAAGCAAATTGCTGAAGGTGAGTCTTGCTGAAATATTGTATCTTTGCATAAGAGAAAGAACCTTATCTGCTTTTTCCTCACCGAAGCCCACTCTGCCTCCACCCCACAGACAATCGGCAGGTGCTCCGTATATAGAACCTATCTCACACCAATCGTAAAAATATTCCCTGTGTTTTTCGAAAAGCGAAAGAAAGGCCTCATACAAATCATAAAACTCAAACAATCCCGGCAGATGGTAATAAATCTTTTTTTCTTTAATCATTTCTTTATTGTTCCGCTTTTATAAGTGCTTTATAGCCTACTCCCCTGGCCGAAACGATCTCAAACTCGTCACAATCGGAGAGTTTGTTTCTGAGCCTGTTCACATATACTTTTATCGTACTGTAATCCGTCTCGGAATCATATCCCCATATGTCATCCATAAGCTGCTGTTTGGTGAAAATCACGCCCGGATATGACAAAAGTTTGTATAATAATTTGAATTCAGTCTCCGTGAGATCTATCTTTTTATCCCCATGATCAACAGTCATAGTATCCTCCGAAACTGTAAGATTGCCAATCTCTATTTTCTTATCGGTATTTATCTTGTAACGGCGGAGAATAGCTTCTATATGAAATGACAGCTCCTCATAGTCTATCGGTTTTGTTAGATATTCGTCTATCCCCAGATTGTATCCCTTTTTCTTGTAAGAGAAGCTGTCCATAGCTGTAAGCATTATTATCGGAGTGTCATCCCCCATCGACCTTAGCTCACTGACGAACTCAAACCCATCCATATTCGGCATATTTACATCCACAATAATCAAATCCGCGTGATCATGCTCAAGAACATCAAAGGCATCAAGTCCGTCCCTAGCTTCCAAAATCTCATATCTGTCTTTAAGTTTTAATTTTATGAGTTCCCTTACCGGTCCCTCGTCTTCAATTATCAATATATTTACCATATGAATCTCCTGTTTTTTATTCTAAAATACTATCCGTATCCGGTAATCTCACGCTAAATGTAGTTCCCTTTCCCGGGCAGCTGTAGACATCTACTCGTCCGGAGAAAAGCGTAACAATTCTCTTCACTATAGATAATCCGATTCCACTGCCTCTTGCTATACTAGATGAATCATTCTGGTAGTACTTGTCGAAAATCTTTTGAACGGTTTTTTCATCCATTCCAACTCCGGTATCCTTTATGGATACAATTGTCTCGCCGACACCTCTCTCTCCGCTTATCGTTATCATGCCACCCTCAGGTGTAAATTTAATAGCATTGTTTAAGATATTTATCCATACATGCTGCAACAGTTCTTCGTTCCCGTAAAACGGAAGTGAAAGATCTTCATCCATCTCGAGTTCAATTTCTTTTTTATCAAGTTCCTTGGACAAAATAATCACACATTTTCTGAGTTGCTCAGCCAGATCATATTCTTCCTTATTTTCGATTATTTGCATCGCATCGACTTTGGACAATAAAAGTGTGTTCATAGACAGGGTCAGGAGTCTTTTTGATTCTTCATATATCATCAGAAGCTGTTTTTTTCTCTCCTCAGTTTCAACCCCGTCAGCCGTCTCCAAAAGATATTCCGAAAAACCGCTTATCGCGGTTATTGGTGTCTTGAACTCGTGCGCAAACTCATTCGTAAAATCTTCCATCTCCTGTTTTGTCTTTTTCAATTCCAGTGTCATGGCATTGAACTGATTATATGCAGTTTGGAATTCTCCCGCTCTTTTAGTGTCAATCTGATAATCGAGATTCCCGTTCGCCACCTCATCCATAGCTATTACAAGTTTCTCTATCCTAGAGGATAGTTTTATTATTACCGGTTTTATCGCCATAGAATATATAAATGCCATCAAAGGAATCATTGCAAGCATTGTCAATGAACTCCTGTGATCAAATCCGAATACCGTGGTACCTATAAGTCCGAAAGCCATAACAGATCCTATCACAACAATGGTTCCTATTACATATACCCATCTGAATCCCCTTATGATACGAGCCTTTGTCTTACACTTCCTTCTCTTTTCATTTTTTATTTCCGTATCTGTATACATTTCGATTTTCCTTTTTTGCTCAATCAATCAGTGTAATTATTTACTTTATATTTGTAACATCTGTAATTATTTTTAACAATAGACTTATTCTCAATTCAAGTCCCACTCGTGGTCATGTCAATTTATCCTCATATTATATTCCTAAAGTAAAATTTCGGTAACAAAAATAAGAGGGCTGTATATAATACATGCCCTCTTATAAAAATATTTATTCTTGTCAATTAGAGTTCAAACTGTGAAACAACACTCTGAAGATCCTGTGCATTTCCTGCAAGTCTGTCCGAAGCCTCTGCGACCTCGTTGGTAGATGCTGTCTGCTGCTGTGATGCCGCAGATACATTCTGTGTCTCATCGGCAACGCTGACACTCATATCTTCGATCTTCTTGATATTGTCAACGATGGTATCTGTTCCTGTTGAAAGCTGCTCGACAATCTCACTCATTCTTGCCGACTGCTCCGATATTGAATGCACCATCTCAACGATATTTGTAAAAGTATGTCCGGCTTCATTTACGGTCTCGGTTCCGTCTATAACTCTCTTAGCGCCCTCGCGCATAGCTTCTACTGCTTCTTCCGAATGCTTCGTTATATCCTCGATCAGTGCTGTAATCTTTAATGCGGCCTCATTTGACTGATCTGCAAGTTTGCTTATCTCACTGGCAACAACAGCAAATCCTTTTCCCATCTCTCCGGCTCTCGCCGCCTCGATTGAAGCGTTGAGAGAAAGAAGGTTTGTCTGGTTTGCTATCTCTGAGATTGCATCTACAAAACCATCGATATTCTTTAACTGGTCTCCGAGTGACTCGACAACAGAAGCGGTCTCCTCAACCGACTCCTTGATAGACTTCATCATGTTTGTAGCATTTGTCATATCGGTAGCACCCTTTGTGGCTGCTTCGTTTGTAGTGTCTATCATATCAGTTGTCATGCTGATAGCATTTTTGAATTCTTCCATATTCTGTACAAACTGCTCTGTCTCACCGCTTGCACCCTCAACAGCATTGATCTGAATACTGCAGGATCCGGCAACATTTGTACAAGAGTTTGCAACCATCTCACTGGCCTCAGCGGACTGTGAAGCACTTGCCGAAAGTTCTTCGGAAGCTGATGCAACAAAAGATGTTGTATCTGAAATAGATATCATAAGTGCTCTTATATTCTTGTGCATAAGGTCGAGTGCCTCTGATATCTCTCCAATCTCATTGTTCTCTTTTTTGAGTTTACGAACCTTGTTCATCTCCTCATGATCGGTAAAATCACTGTGAGCCATTCTGGTCATCTGCTTTGTAACCATCTTGATAGGCATTGTGATTCTTCTACCCATGTATATTGCAACTACGGCACCGACTATGATTAAAACAATTACAATGATAACCGATCTCACAATACTTGTGGTAAGAGCAGTCATTGCACTCTCCGTATAAGCAGCTTCAAGTGTATCAATATAATCAACCCATACACCTGTACCCATCACCCAGTCAAACGGTTCGTAATATGCTGTATAGTTAATCTTCGGAAGTTCCTCTGTCTCATTCGGTTTAGCGAACATAAGGCTTGTATATCCGCCTCCGTCCTGCATACCGTTGTTGATCATCTCCTGGATATAATATGTACCGTTTGTATCTACTGCGTCCCATCTGGACGAACCTTCTGTATCTCTTCCGAGAAGTACTACATTGACACCTTCAGATGTATCTACCCAAAAATAACCGTCACCGTCGTTATATCTGAGTTCTCTGATTATATCAGCCGAATTCTTTTCAGCTTCCTCCAGCGTAAGCTCCCCTGACTCAACTTTTGCATACATCACTTCACAGATGCTCATAGCTTCCTGAGTCTCATTCTTAAGCTCAGTCTTGACATCCTCCAAAAGTCTTTCTCTGTATGCAGCCGTCTGCACTTCGTTGTTACTGATTGTGCTTGTCACTGAGAACAGCTCGATAAGGACAGCCGTTAAAATAACAGCTAAAAGTATAGATCCAATGATTACAGTCATTAGGGAACCGCGTTTTTTCTTCATAACCTACTCTCCTTTGGATATAAATTTACGACTATTTAATTATACAACCAAAGTACCAAAAAAGAAACAAAATTATGCTAACAAACCTACTTTTATAATTAAAAAGTACTATTTTTGTCTGTGAATGACAATTCTGTAATTTCTATCCTTTTCAGCATATAAAAGTGGATTCAATTCCCTGTAAAAAGCGAATGCATTTAGGAGCATTGCGCCTATCCATGCGCCTATCTCGGCATATGCTGTCGCCATAAATCCAATTCTCTCTGCAAAAAACAAAATCACAGATGCTCTGATAAACATCTCCAAAATACCTGATATCATCGGTAACATCGGTTTTCCCATCCCCTGGAGAGCACTTCTGTATATAAACAGAATATCTACAAATATAAGCATAACCCCACATCTTGGCAGATAATCACAGAGAAGGGCTATCTGCTCCTCCCCGGATAACAAAAATCTCCCAAGAACCTCAGGCATAAATACAAGAACAGACCCAAGGAGAATATAAGAAATCACTGCTATACCCACGCACACTCTTATTCCGTCTTTTATGCGCCTGTACTCCCCTGCTCCGTAGTTTTGTCCGGCATAAGCGGTTATCGCACTTCCCGCGGTCGCGGCAGGATTCATGAACAGATTTAAGTATTTACCGCAAGCCGCATATGCAGCTGTATATACCACGCCGAAACCATTTACAAAGTACTGCACAACCATACATCCCAATGCTGTGATAGAGTTCATAAAAGCCATCGGCAGTCCATTCTTTAATAGTTCCGTAAAAACCTTTATCTCATTTTTAAAATCCTTATTTTTAAGATGAATGAGAGGAATCTTCCTTAACCTATTAATACAGATCACAGAGGATATTGCCTGTGAACAGAGCGTTGCTATCGCCGCTCCCTCCACTCCGGTATGTATACCGAATATGAAGAACACATCCAAAAGAATATTTATGACCGAGGATATGACAATCGCCTTAAGCGGTGTTGTGCTGTCTCCAAAAGCCCTGAGCACGGAACCCGCAATATTAAAACAGATTGCTGTGCACATTCCACCGAATACGATATAGCCGTATTTTAAACTGTCCCCTATTATGAGTTCATCCGTCTGCATCAATTTGAGTGCTACAGGTAGAAGCATAACACTGACAAACGTGAGAAAAGCCGTCATAACCACACCCAACTCTATGATTGCGGCCATCCGGTGTCTCAAGGTCTCATAATCTTTCGCTCCGTAACTTTGCGCGACAAGAATTCCAAATCCATTTGCAAGCCCAAATGAAAAACCGACCAACAGAAAAAACAAAGAGCCCATATTACCGACTGCCGCAAGCGCATTGTCCCCAAGTCCTCTTCCGACGATCCATGTATCAGCAAAATTAT
The DNA here is from genome assembly GCA_024695665.1 of Lachnospiraceae bacterium. GTDB lineage: Bacteria > Bacillota > Clostridia > Lachnospirales > Lachnospiraceae > JAILHT01. The sequence continues at coordinate 2,383 of JAILHT010000131.1, read as the reverse complement.
AAAACTGCTGTAGCAAACTGGTAACAAGAAGTGGCCAAAAAAATGCCAGTATAAGTTTTGTGGGATTTCCCTCTGTGAAATCCACCATATTCTTTTTATTATCAACTGTGTAATCTCTCATGGTTTCTTCGTATTATCTCCACAATATTTATCAAATGCACGACTATTCTAGTACGTCATACTTATAAATAGAATGAAATTTTTGTTATGTTTTGACTGTTTTTTGCCACAAAAAAGCCCCTTTCGAATTTTCACCTTCGAAAGGAGCTTGTATTTTTTGTTAATATACTTATTTTATTCTTCTTTTATTATTGATAACACAACAAAGATTGCAAGAATGAACGGATATATCAGAAACGGTATTATGTTAAAACTTGATATTCCCGCTATGTTTGATGCGACAAGAAGCTGTGCTCCGTAAGGTATTATTCCCTGCATTACACATGAACAAGTATCCAAAAGTGATGCCACCTTCCTCGGTTCCACATCATATTCCTCGCTTATGTCCTTTGCAATCGGTGCCGCAACAACAATTGCAACCGTGTTATTTGCGGTAGCTATATCCATAAATGCGGTCAAAAGAGATATTCCTATCATACCGCCTCGCTTAGATCCGGCCTTTCTTCTTATCAGAGAAAGGATAGCCTCAAACCCTCCATTCTCACGCATCAAGGCTGCGACAGCCGCCACCAAAACCGCAACTATCATTGTCTCATACATTCCGGATATCCCCGTTCCTACCGAGGCAAGTGCAGTAGCATATCCTAAAGATCCTGTCAGTATTCCTATAGGTATAAAAAGAACAATTCCTACAATCAATACCAGAAAGACGTTTACTCCCAACACTGACAATGCAAGAACTATAAAATAAGGCAATGCCTGAAAAATATTGAACTCAAAATTTCCAACTGCAGCTCCGCTGTTTATAATCGCATGACCGATAAGAATAATAAGCGTTATCACAGCTGCCGGCATGGCAACTCCAATATTTGTCCTGAACTTGTCCTTCATTGCAACCCCCTGGGTCTTTGTCGCCGCTATGGTTGTATCTGAGATAAATGAAAGATTGTCCCCGAACATGGCTCCACCGACAGATACGCCTACACAAAGTGGAAGCGGTAGTCCGCCTTCCTCTGCTATCGCACATGCGATAGGCGCAATAACCGATATGGTTCCTACACTTGTTCCCATTGCCATTGAAATGAAACATGATATTACAAAAATTCCCGGAATCGCAAACCTGGCCGGGATGATATTCAACAAAAGATTTGCCGTGCTTAGTGCACCTCCGGCTTCCTTCGCTATACCACTGAAAGCCCCTGCAAGTATGAATATGAAAAGCATTGTTACAATATTTTCATCTCCAATACCTTTTGCACAGATACTAATCTTCTCATCAAAGGATCTCTCCTTATTCTGAAAGAACGCAACAGCAAGTGCTATTGTAAATGCCAGAACCACAGAGACCACATAGAACCCCATCTGTCCCTCTGCCGGACTGATATACTCAAAATAGATTCCGTTTCCCAGATAAATTATCAAAAAAAGCACTATTGGCAACAAAGCCTTTGGATTGGATTTCTTTTGGGTTGTCTTTTCCATAAAAACCTTCCTATATAATAAGTTATTTACGATAGTCTTTACCGTCAACCTGCTTATTATACCTTAAAGTTTTACTTATGACCATATAAATATCGGACTCATATCACTTGTCAGAATCTAAGTTCTCTTCGGTCAAAGTTATTCCTCTTGTACCTCTCACAATCATCATTATTGCCATATAAATAACTATCAGAAAAACGCTAAGTCCGGTCCATATAGTCATCAGTCTGCGCTGCACAAAATCCTCCGCCCCAAATCTCGCCATCATAGCTATCTCAAGGGATAACATTGAAACCATAGCTGCCGTAAAACTTGCAATCCTGGCCGCACCGTACATCAACCTCTCATGTTTCCTGTTTTTCACAAGATTATAAACGGCAAGAATCATGGCATAAAATGAATAAAATGCCATTCCGTAAATCAAAAGTCCCGGGAATTCCAAATCTGCTTTAAACTCGGCCGCAAGCCAGATAGTATCCCCCCATAAAACTGAGCCACAGCGAATGGAAAAGAATTCCGCCTCCTATTTTGAGTATTACATACAGTAAATTCATAAGTGTACCGAAATACAAAAAAAATCTCATCCTTATAACCGTATCTTTTAACAAGAGACCCACTAACGGAAGTTCTTCTATTTTCTTCCATATACGACTATCCAAAACAAACTGTACTATCTTTGGTATACGCTTGGTAAGGGCAACTATGAGCACTATAAATCCATAGCTTGACAGCGGATATCCAACGATCTCCATAATCTCCAATCCTTTTAGGGCAAGATACA
>JAILHT010000150.1 GCA_024695665.1 Lachnospiraceae bacterium | reverse complement strand
TATCCAAAACAGAAAGGTTATTACAAATATAACCGCAAGATATACTATCTCCTTGCCTGTTATGCTCAGTATGTCTCCGACAAGCAGGCTCGAATATTTGCTGAAGTTTCCTCCTTTGGAGAGGATTGCAAGTCCTATCGCTGTGCTGCAGGATGCGAAAACCGATATTATCGTGTCCGTCGAGCCTTTCATTTTCTCCGAAATGTGGTTCAAAAGAAGTGCAAAAACCACCGCAAAAATTACCATGGAAATGTCTGTGTCCTGCATTCCAAACACAATTCCCACAGCTATTCCGGTGAGTGCCGAGTGTCCCAGCGCATCTGAAAAGAATGCCATCTTTCTCGTGACTATCATGGTTCCCAAAAGCGCGAACAGCGGTGTTATTATAAGTATTGCAAGCACAACATTTTTCATGAAATCATACTGGAAAAATCCGCTAAGCATCTACATCACCGCCTTTCCAAAGACTTCCTCAAATTCCGGACTCATGTACACCTCGTTTGGCGTGCCTTCTTTAAGCACGGTCTTGTCCATAAGGATGACTCTGTCCGCTCTCTTTTTTACCATCTCAAGGTCGTGAGAGATGAGGATAATAGAAAGGTCATAGTGCTCTTTGAGTTCCTCTATAATGTCATAGAACAACTCCATTCCTATCATATCTATTCCCGAAACCGGCTCGTCCAACAGAAGAAGATTTGGCTCATCCATTATCGCCATCGCGAGCATGACCCTCTGAAGCTGTCCTCCCGAAAGGTTGCAAACCTGCTTATCTATGAGGTCTGCGGCCTCAAATACGTTCAAAGCCTCCTCCATATCTTTTTTCAAAGCTTTGCTTTTTACGAGGAATGCAGGCACTCTGCTCGTGTAGCTCGCCATAAGATCGTAAACCGATATCGGTGTGTTTTTTTCTATATTTAGAGTCTGCGGCACGTATCCAATCTTTAGTTTTTGTATATGTCCGTTTTCCCTGTCCTTGAACTCTATTGTTCCGGTATGTTTTACATCGCCAAGCATCGCCCTGATAAATGTCGATTTTCCGGCTCCGTTTTTTCCTATAATGACGTTTAAGCTTCCGCAGTGGATGTGCAGATTGATATGTTCAAGCACCGTCTGCTCCCCGAAGCTCACGCCGAGGTCTTTCACCTTTATACAATGAAGTCCACAGGGTTTTATAATCTTTCTCAACATAGTTTTGCTCTCATTCTCCGCGTGAAAGGCTTATTTCAAAAGTGCCTCTCTCACGGCGCTAAAGTTTGCCGTCATGGCATTGATGTAGCTGTCTTTCTCATAATCTCCGCGAACACATGGGTCTATGATGCACACCGTTGCCCCGGTCTCTTTAGATACAGTTTCCGCAAGGTCTGCCCCATAGAGCTCATCCGTAAAAATGACCGCTCCATCGTTGTCATTTACTGCTGCCATCGTATCGGCAACCTCCCCTGCGCTCACCTGTCTCTCCTCGTCTAAATCCATGGTATAGACAACGTCCACTCCAAGTGTCTCGCAGAGGTATACAAACGATTCCTGCAGCAATGCCGCGGACATCCCGTTTTCGGAAACGGCAGAGCCTAACTCTTCCTTCTCTTCGACAAGCTCGTTTAGGCTTTCCATGTACGCATCTCTGTTGCTCTCGTAGATTTCTTTGTTGTCAGGGTCGATCTCACTCATCAAGTCGCATATGTTTTCAACTTCGATGAGGTAGTTGTCGATATCCATCCAAACGTGTGCGTTCGTCTCCTCCTCGTCCTCGATAAAATCTATGCCATCCGTCACATATTTTATCTCAAGGTTCTCGTAAGCTTCTGCCACATCGGCGAGAAAGCTCTCGATTCCCCCTCCGTTCACAAGAAAAACATCCGCCGACTCAAGAAGTTTCATGTCGGCCGGTGTGAGCTGATAGTCGTGAAGACATCCTGTCTGCGGTTCACTGAGATTCTCGAGCGTTACATTTTCCGCCCCATCCATAACATTCATCGCAGCGATGTACACCGGGTAGAATGAAGTGACAACTTTTATGTTGTCTTCCGTTTTATTCCCTTTTGAATTTGTGACATACACTGACGTGAGCGCATACGATAGTACCGCTATGACAATGAGCATGCCAAAAACAAATCCGTATTTATTCTTCATCATTTCCCTCCGGCTGTTCAAAGATCAGGGAATCTATGTATTCCCATATCTCGTCTCTGCCCTGTTTTGTGAGTGCCGAATACGGGAAAATCTTTGTTCCCGGTTTGCACTTGAGTCCTGTCCTTATGACTTTCACCTGTTTCTGAACCTGGCTCCTTTTTATCTTGTCGAGCTTTGTCGCTATTATGACCGGAGCATATCCGTTG
>JAILHT010000148.1 GCA_024695665.1 Lachnospiraceae bacterium | reverse complement strand
AATTGAAGGAATTTTGACAGGACGTCAGAAAGTGAGTGAGAGAGTTATGAAACGCAAAAAGTTACAGAGAATAGGAGCAATTTCAGCGGCTATATTGATAAGCCTGTTTTTGACTGTACCGCAACTTGCAAAAGCGGACGGCGATGAGGCGGGTACAGAGATAAGCACGGAGGTTGCTGATACGGATACAGCACAGGATGCTGAGTCTTCCGGTGATACTTCGGCAACAGATACATCAACGGATACAGCATCGAGCGATACATCAGCGGACACATCTTCAACAGATACATCAACAGATGCGGCATCAACCGATACTTCGGCGGACACTTCGACAGATACAGCATCAAGTGATACATCATCTGATACAGCATCGAGCGATACATCATCTGATACAGCATCAAGTGATACATCAGCGGATACTACATCAACAGATACCCAGACGGTTGAGGTTGAACCGGAAGTTGCGGTTGAGGAAGCAGTGGAGCCTGAAGTCAGCGAGACAACCGATGAGACGGCACAGTCAGACACTACTTCAGATAACACGACAGATACTGTGGAGACAGAACCTGAGGTTGCCCAGGAGACAGCTACAGAGACAACAGATACGGTGGAGACTGATACAGAAACTGTTACGGATACGGACAGCGATACTGATGACGATTTGGTTTTGAACTCGGACAGCACCCAAAAAACAGTTGTTTTAGGTGACGAGGATGAGCCTGAGACGGCGGATGATGAGTCTACAGAGACTGAGAGTGAGAGTGAATCTGAGTCGGATGATGATGATTCAGACAGCGATGAATCAGAACTTGTAATTGTAAATAATGTTGTGACAGCATACACCGGATCGGGTGGTTCTGTAACCATTCCTTCTACTGTTACATCGATTGCAGCAAACGCTTTTTACGGAGCAGATAATGTCACATCGATAACCATACCGAGTTCCGTGACATCAATCGGAGAATCGGCATTCAGCGGATGTTCAAGTCTCACTTCGGTAACTATACCAAGCTCTGTTTCAACTCTCGGAGAATCGGCATTTGCCAACTGTTCAAGCCTTACTTCGGTAACTTTGAATGCGAGCACGGGAACTGTATCGGAAGGAGCTTTTTATAACTGTACAAGCCTTACATCAGTTACAATACCGAGCGGTATTTCAAGTATAGATTCCGGAGCATTTGCCGGATGTACAAGCCTTTCATCGGTGACAATTCCATCGACTACGGCAGCTATAAGCACGGATGCATTTTCAGGTGATTACAATCTGACAAGTATAGAGGTTGATGACGGAAATACTGTTTACAGTTCATATGACGGATGCCTTTACAATGTCGATCAGACAGAACTATACTATTGCCCTGAAGGAAAGACCTCGATAAGTCTTTCGTCATCGATTACAACGATTTCTTCAGGAGCATTCAGCGACAGTGAATATGTTACAAGTGTTACCATTCCTTCTTCGGTAACAACCATTTCAGCGGATGCTTTTTCCGGAAGCGGAGTGACCTCGGTAACGATTCCTGCAAGTGTAACTTATATCGGTTCACAGTCAAACTGGAATCCGGACATCATATACGGATATACAGGAAGTGCGGCTGAGACATATGCCAGTGAGAATAACATAGTTTTCCAGGCACTTGATTCAAGCAAGGAAAACACCGACACGGAGACTGAGGAAGAGGAATCTGAATCAGAGTCGGAAGAGGAATCCGAATCCGAGAGCAACGGAGGAAGCGGTTCCGGAAGCGGCGAGAGCGGCGGAACAAATTACAATACAACTACCGTTACGGTTGTTGCATCAGAAGCTAACGCAGAGTCCGATGCAGCAGAGCATGTAAAGGATGCCACACCAAAAACCGGTGTGGAGGACAACCCTTTGTTCTTCCTTTTCATGGGAATAGGACTTGTCGGAGTCGCTTTTGTTATGAGAAGTAAGATAGATCCGAAACATAGTGAAGAATAAATAAAAGAAAATAAAATAATCACCCGATTTCACTGATGAAATCGGGTGATTTTATGTTCTTGAGTATTTATCTTTCCGAAGCGAGAGCCTCTTTTAGGGCATTGGCGAGCTGATCGGGACAAGATGTGGATCTCATACCACAGGTATTGCCTTCAAGTCTTTTTATCACTTCTTCGGCGGACATACCTTCGACAAGCTTTCCTATGCCTTTAAGGTTTCCGTTGCATCCGCTTACAAATTCAACGTTTGAAACAACCCCATTGTTTAAATCAAAAGATACGCTCTTTGAACATGTTCCTACGTTTTTGTGTGTATATCTCATAGTGGCTCCTTTCATGATTATGAATGTTATCATAATCGAGAATAAATATCAAAGAAAATGAATGCCAAAGTGCTCTTGGACTTCAAAATATACATTTTTCCCCAAGACCATTTATATCTTAGCCTGAGATATACGTTCTGCGTTCGAGACTTGAGTGTTGTGATTATGCTGTCAGTCCGTAGCTCTGTGGTGACATAAAAAGGGTGCAAAAAAGGGGCAAATATTTCTCTAATGTGTTTAAAGTTTAACAAGGAAGTGGTAAAATATATTTCATATCTATCTATTAGGGTTTAAAGGAGAAGAGTAATGATGGGAAAAAGAGTAAAAAGGGACAAGAAGTCTAAAAAAACGGGGACTAATCTTAGAAAATTACCGTTCACAAAATCCATTGTAACGCATGTTTCGGGACTTAATCTGATAATGTTGGCAGCATTTATCGCAACTATTTTTATGGTACTTGTCGGAATGAACAATATGACATCATCATCGACGGATGTGTTCAATAAGACGGCAGATGTTCTCTACAATGAGTCAATTTTAAAGGCAGATTTGGCGGGACTCAACGGCAGTGTGCAGACTATGTTCGGTGCCTATAGTTCTGTTGACAACAACATGATGGCAGAGGCAAGAACCGCAATATCAGACAATCTCACCGAGATGGGAACACAGATGGAAACTTTGACTACAACACTTGAGGAGATGGGACTTTCCGACGGAGTTGCGGCAGTCGAAACCATGAAGTCTACATACTCAGAGCTCTCAACATCAATAGCAAATATCCAGGCTTGCATGGATGACTATGACAAAGAAGGTGCGAAGACGGAGAGAGATGAGGTTTATAGTGCAGCATATGAGAAGATGCAGAGCGATCTTACAAATCTTGAATCGGAGATAGGTATCGCGATAGGAAATCTCGGAACTGTAATGAATGCTTTAAAGACCAATGCTATGAGAGGAGCATATATCGGACTGGTTATTTTTATCATATGTCTGATATTCAATTATGCTATAACTGATTTGACCATTGCGAGAAAGATAAAAGGAATATCTTCCGAGATTAATGATATAATCGAAGGAATAAAGAAAAACAACGGTGATCTAACAGCTAGAATAAACACAAAAGCGACAAACGAACTCACTTTTATCGTGGAGGGAACAAACGAATTTCTTGAGACATTGCAGAGCGCAATGAAAGATGTAAAGAGCGGTTCAGTGGTTCTTATGTCATCGTCCGAGAAGATGACGGGCCAGATTACAAGAGTGAACGAGAATATCACAAATACATCCGCAGCGCTCGAGGAACTATCCGCGAGTATGGACAGTGTATTGTCTGTTGCGGAAAATATGAATGACAAGCTTTCGGCTGTAAAAGAGGCAGCAGACAGTATAAATGAGGAGGCCGAAAACGGATCGGCTACAGCTGATGAGATTCAGCGCGAGGCCGGTGTGATAAAGAATGATGCCATTCAGAAGAAGACAAATACCGGAATCAGGATGGAAGAACTCAACAGAGTTTTGGGGCAGTCTGTAAAAGACAGCGAGCAGGTAAGCGAGATAAACAATCTTACAAATGATATCCTAAGCATTGCTTCACAGACAAATCTTCTTGCTCTCAATGCGTCAATTGAGGCGGCCCGTGCCGGAGAAGCAGGAAAAGGATTTGCGGTAGTTGCCGATGAAATAAGTTCACTTGCGGCAAACAGCCGTGATACGGCAGGAAATATTCAGGAGATCAGCAGTAAGGTTACAGAGGCGGTTGCGACCCTCTCCGAAAATGCAATGCAGGTTATGGACTTTATAAATGAGACAGTTCTTGCGGATTATGATGCATTTGTTCAGACGGGAGAAAAATATGAGAGTACCGCATCGATAATCAACGATATGCTTTCAAAATTCACTGAGAAGGCAGAGAACTTAAACAACATCATGACTGAGATGGAAAGTGCGGTCGGAACTATAACAGTTTCCGTTCAGGAGAGCTCCGAGGCAATATCAGTCTCCGCAAACAACGCAACGGAGATTGTCGGAGAGATGCATGGAATCGATGAGGCAATGAAAGAAAATACATCTGTAAGCGACCAGCTCAACGAGAGCACGAAGAAATTTGCTGTTGTATAAGCATTGAAATATCCATAGGAAAATAGGAGGATAGAATGTTTTTCTATCCTCTTTTAATGTTTACAACATTGTTAATTGACCAAAGAAGTGGTAAAATGCTGATATTATGTGGAAAAATGCAATTTTAAGATGCATAAGGAGTAATTAAATGGGATTTGTTGATAAAGTTTTCGGAACACACAGTGACAGAGAGTTAAAGAGAATATATCCGATAGCTGACAAAGTTGAGTCATACAGAGAGTCTATGCAGGCTTTGAGCGATGACGAGTTGAAAAATAAAACAAAAGAATTCAAAAAGAGATATGCCGACGGAGAGTCGTTGGATTCTCTTTTGCCTGAAGCATACGCAACAGTCAGAGAGGCTGCAAAGCGTGTTTTGGGAATGGAACATTACAGAGTTCAGATAATCGGTGGTATCATACTTCACCAGGGTCGTATCTCCGAGATGAGAACAGGAGAAGGAAAGACGCTTGTTTCCACACTTCCGGCTTATCTCAATGCGTTGGCAGGTGAAGGTGTTCACATCGTAACCGTAAATGACTATCTTGCAAAGCGTGATGCCGAATGGATGGGACAGGTTCATGAGTTTTTGGGCTTGAAGGTCGGAGTCGTTTTAAACGGCATGGACAATGATGAGAGAAGAGAAGCTTACAATTGTGATATCACATATGTTACAAATAATGAGCTTGGTTTCGATTACCTTAGAGACAATATGGTTATATACAAGGAGCAGCTCGTACAGAGAGGACTTCATTTTGCGATTATCGATGAGGTTGACTCTGTTCTTATCGATGAGGCCAGAACACCGCTTATCATATCAGGGCAGAGCGGAAAATCCACAAGGCTCTATGAGGCTTGTGATATTCTTGCAAGACAGATGAAAAGAGGAGAGGCAAGCCAGGAATTCTCGAAGATGGATGCTATTATGGGAATCGAGGTTGAGGAGACCGGAGATTTCATAGTAGACGAGAAAGACAAGGTGGTAAACCTTACACAGGAAGGTGTAAAGAAGGTAGAGCAGTTCTTCAAGATCGACAACCTTGCCGATGCTGAGAACCTTGAAATACAGCACAATATCATCCTTGCTTTACGTGCGCATAATCTTATGTTCAAAGACCAGGATTATGTTGTTTCGGATGATCAGATTCTTATAGTCGACGAATTTACCGGACGTATTATGCCGGGACGTCGTTACTCTGATGGCCTTCATCAGGCTATCGAGGCTAAGGAACATGTAAAGGTTAAGAGAGAGAGTAAGACTCTTGCAACCATCACATTCCAGAACTTCTTCAATAAATATGACAAGAAGTGCGGTATGACAGGTACAGCTCTCACAGAGGAAAAAGAGTTCAGAGATATCTATGGAATGGACGTTGTAGTCGTTCCTACAAATAAACCGGTCGCAAGAATAGATCATCAGGATGTTGTTTATGCGACGAAAAATGAGAAGTACAAAGCTGTTTGCGATGCTGTCGAGGAGGCACATGCAAAAGGACAGCCGGTTCTTGTTGGTACGATAACAATCGATATATCGGAGGAGATAAGCAGACTCTTAAAAAAGAGAGGAATTCAGCACAACGTTCTCAATGCAAAGTTCCATGAACTTGAGGCTGAGATAGTCGCTCAGGCAGGACAGCACGGAGCCGTTACGATCGCGACAAATATGGCAGGACGTGGTACCGATATCAAGCTTGATGAAGATGCGAGAGCAGCAGGCGGTTTGAAGATAATCGGAACCGAGAGACATGAGTCGAGACGTATTGACAATCAGCTCAGAGGACGTGCCGGACGTCAGGGAGATCCGGGTGAGTCACAGTTCTATATCTCACTTGAGGATGACCTTATGAGATTGTTCGGATCGGAAAGACTTATGGATATGTTCAAAGCCTTAGGTGTTCCGGAGGGAGAACAGATTCAGCATAAGATGCTTTCATCGGCCATCGAAAAAGCGCAGACAAAGATAGAGGGCAACAACTACGGAATAAGAAAGAATCTCCTTGAATACGATCAGGTAATGAACGATCAGAGAGAGATAATATATGATGAGCGCCGCAGAGTATTGAACGGAGAGAGCATGAGGGATGTTATCTTCAAGATGATAACCGATCGTGTCGAGGCGTGCACAGACCTTTGTATGTCTGATGATATTCCGCCTGAGGAGTGGGATTTCAACGAACTCAATGAGGTTCTTGTACCGATGATTCCGGTGAAACCTCTCACTGCGGAAGATGCAAAGAAATACAAAAACTGCAAGGAGCTTAAGCATTCGCTCAAAGAACAGGCAGTCAAGCTCTATGAGGCTAAAGAGACAGAGTTCCCGGAGGTTGAGCAGTTCAGAGAACTTGAGCGAGTTGTTCTCCTTAAAGTAATAGACAGAAAATGGATGGATCATATCGATGATATGGATCAGCTTAGACAGGGTATCGGCCTTCAGGCATACGGTCAGAGAGACCCGCTTGTTGAGTACAAGATGGCCGGATTTGATATGTTTGATTCAATGATAGCCGCTATCCAGGAGGACACCGTTCGTCTGCTCTATCATGTAAGAATAGAGGAGAAGGTAGAGCGTGAGCAGGTGGCAAAAGTCACCGGAACAAATAAGGATGAATCAGCAACGAATGCTCCGAAGAAGAGAGAAGCAGCTAAGATATATCCTAATGATCCTTGTCCGTGTGGAAGCGGTAAAAAATACAAACAGTGCCATGGAAGAGCGGGCGCATAAACGGAGAAAAAGATGGAAAAGCTTGATTCAAATATCGTACTCATCGGATTTATGGGATGCGGAAAAACAACCGTCTCAAAAGGGCTTAAAAGAAAATACGGAATGGACATCGTTGAGATGGACGGCATCATAGAGGAGCGCGAAGGAAAAAGCATATCCGATATTTTCAAAGACAACGGTGAGGAGTATTTCAGAAATCTGGAAACGGATCTTTTGAAGGAAATGCAAAGCAGGAAAAATACTATCATCTCCTGCGGAGGAGGAACTCCTCTGAGGGAAGTGAATGTTGCAGAGATGAAAAAGAACGGCAAGGTATTTCTTCTCACTGCGAAGCCGGAGACTATATTGAACAGAGTGAAGAACAGTCACAACAGACCTCTTTTGGAGGGGAACAAAAATGTCGAGTTCATAGAGAATCTTCTTGAGCAGAGACGCGATAAATATGAAGCATGTGCAGATGTTGTGATTGCTACTGACGGAAGAAGCGTCGATGATATCTGTGAGGAGATAATGGACGCAGCAAAAGCTTTTTGACGAAAAAAATATGGAGAATATAATTGTTTTTGCCGCACCCGGAGCAGACAGAGAATTTGCTCTAGGTGTGGCAGAAAAACTTGATATTGAACTTACTGAAAAAATTACGGAAGCTTCGAGAGATCTTCTGCTTTTACAGATTGCGCCTGATGGGGTATCACTAAGACAGGGCAATCTTGTTATGCAGGGGGACTTTTCGAAGCTTTCTTTGAGAGTCACGCCTGGAAAAATCGGACAGGAGATGCTATTTAAGGCTGCAAAAATAAAAAATTTTGAAAATACGCCACTCGCGGTGGATGCGACAGCCGGAATGGGAGAGGATTCATTTATTCTTGCTGCAGCAGGTGCAAGGGTAAAACTATTTGAGAAGGATCCTATAATCGCTCTGTTACTTTCTGATGCATTGCGTCGAGGGAAAAATGATCCAAAGATTGCCGCAGTTATAAGCAGAATGGAATTTGCTGAGGGTGACAGTCTGGAATATATGAGAGAGACAGATGAGAAACCGGACATTATATATTTGGATCCGATGTTTCCTGCGAGGAGTAAGAGCGGTCTGATAAAGAAAAAATTTCAGCTCTTGGGACAGCTTGAACCGCCTGCTACGGATGGCGAGGAGATGTTAAGAGCCGCAATGAATCTGAGGCCGAAGAAGATTATCGTGAAACGCCCGGCAAAAGGTGAAAACCTGGGTAATTATAAGCCACATTACAGTTTAAAAGGGAAGGCAATCAGATATGATTGCTTTGTATTTGCATAATTTGATAACTTTAGAAATATCTAAAATAATTCATTATAGTATAAAATAACTAGTGCTATTCGGTGGTTTTCATGCTATACTTTTACTGAATGATAAAACAAATCGTTCGTTAGAAAGTATGTTAGGAGAGAGAAGATGGGGAAGAGATTTACAAAAGCCACCGGAGCATTGTCTGTGGCGCTTATGGGCTCAATGTTGCTTTTGACAGCGGCATGCGGAACGCAGACAGCAAAGACACTTGAGGAGGTCAACATAGAGAAGGATGTTGCGGGAAATCCTCTTGTCGGAGGCAGTGACAGCGCAGAATTCAATTACGGAGGAGATCCGTCAGTACTAGTGGATGGAGATACCGTATATCTTTATACCGGAAACGATATATCTACAGAGGAAGAGATATCAAACGCAATCTACAATATTCCAAATTATGTATGTTATTCATCGACAGATTTGAAAAATTGGACATGTGAAGGTGAGGTTATGAATATGGCCGACGTCTCATGGGCAGACGAGACAGCCGCATGGGCAAGCCAGGTAACAAAGCATTACGATCCTGAGCAGGGAAAAGATTTGTATTATCTTTATTTTTGCTCATGGGACAGAGGAAGCACCGGTAAACAGTCAATCGGTGTGGCCGTGTCGGAGTCACCTACGGGACCTTTTACGGATATTGGAAGCTCTCTTGTGAGAGGTGCGGTGACAAAACCTCAGATGTCAAACTGGGACGATATTGATCCTACAGTGTGGATTGAGACGGATGAGAACGGCGAAGAGCACCGTTATCTTGCATGGGGAAATGCTCAGTTTTACATATGTGAGCTCAATGAAGATATGATATCTGTAAAGGATATAAATGGGGACGGAGAGATAACAGCGACCATCCTTGGCGGAGACGGAGATATTGTCAATATGCAGAGCGGACTTGAGTCGTACACTGAAGCACCGTGGCTTTACAGAAGATCGGATGAGAACGGCAATTATTACGGAGATTACTATCTGTTCTACGCTTACACATGGAGAGAGTGCATGGCATATGCTACGACGGACAGTCTTATGGATAGCACCTGGAATTTTGGCTCCATGATAATGGCACCTACTTCGACAAGTAACACAAATCATATGGCGGTGTTTGATTTTAAGGGTGAGACATATTTTGTATACCATAACGGTTCACTGCCGGGAGGAAACGGGTACAGGAGATCTGCATGTATTACAAAACTCAAGTTTAATGATGACGGCTCGGTTGAACCGATGGAAGAGACGGCTGTCGGAATAAGCGGAACAAGTTCTATGATAAAGACCGCCTCCGATGAATACATATCCCATGAGAATTATCTGAATTCCACCTCGGATTCGGACTATCCGTACAGCGATGTAAAAGTCGGAGTTGATATGGGAAAAACAGATGCGGACAAGACATGGCTTCTTATAAACGGAAAAGCTACAGCTTACATGGAGGGTGTGGATGTATCTGAGAATCCGTATGTCTCTATCCAGTCTGAAAACAAACCGGGACTTTATCTCACGGTTTCGGGAGAGAGTATAGTACTCGCACAGGATACGGATGCGTCTGAGGAGACTGCAAACAGCCAGACTTTTAAGACCGTGACGGGACTTTCTTCGAGCGATATGATATCATTCGAGAGCGTGTCGAATCCCGGAATGTATATTACCGTTACCGATGACGGACTGGCACTCACAGACGGCAGTGACAGGGAAGCGGCAAGCTTTGTAATAGAATAAAAAACGAACGAACATCTGTTCCTTTTTGATATAGACATCAATGTTTTTAAATGATATACTGACTTGAAAGTCAGTATATCATTTTTTGTTGCCTGCCGATTTTTGCTGTAGGGAACATGTTTTCAATGTCCGTTTACAATATGACAGGCATTGTATTTCGAGGAAAATATATGGATTTTAAGTTACATTCAAAGTATAAACCGACCGGCGACCAGCCGCAGGCGATAAAGGAGCTGGTGGACGGGTTCAGGGAAGGAAATCAGTTTGAGACTCTGCTCGGTGTAACCGGTTCGGGAAAGACTTTTACCATGGCCAATGTCATAGAGGCCTTAAATAAACCGACACTGATTATAAGTCACAACAAGACTCTTGCCGGGCAGTTGTACGGTGAGATGAAAGAGTTTTTTCCGGAGAATGCGGTTGAATATTTTGTATCCTACTATGACTATTATCAGCCTGAGGCATATGTCCCGCAGTCGGATACATATATAGCGAAGGATTCCGCGATAAACGACGAGATAGAAAAACTGAGACTGTCGGCAACGTCCTCTCTTGTCGAGAGGCGCGATGTCATTATTGTCGCATCAGTCTCGTGCATATACGGTCTGGGATCTCCGGATGAGTTTTCCGGTATGATGATATCTTTGAGACCGGGGCAGGAGCACGACAGGGATGACGTCATGAGACAGCTCATCGATATACAGTACAACCGAAATGATATGGATTTTGCCAGAGGAACGTTCAGAGTTCACGGGGATGTTCTGGATATTTTTCCGGCGGATTACACGGATACGGGAATTAGAGTCGAGTTTTTCGGCGATGAGATAGACAGAATATTAGAGTTCGATCCGTTGACCGGGGAGATAAGAAACAGCTTAGAGCATATAGCGATATATCCTGCTTCACATTATGTTGTTCCGCAGGAACAGATAAACAGAGCGTGTGTGAATATCGAGAAAGAACTCGATGAGAGGGTCAAGTATTTCAGATCCAGGGAAAAATTTATAGAGGCACAGAGGATTGCGGAAAGAACCAACTTCGATGTCGAAATGATGAAAGAGACCGGTTTTTGCAGCGGTATCGAGAACTACTCAAGGCATCTCGAATTCAGAGAGCCGGGATCGACACCGTTCACTCTTATGGACTTTTTCCCGGACGATTTTCTTATAATCGTTGATGAGTCACATATGACAGTACCTCAGATCGGCGGAATGTTTGCCGGTGACAGATCGAGAAAGACAACTCTTGTAGACTACGGATTCAGACTTCCTTCGGCCTTGGACAACAGACCGTTAAATTTTGAAGAGTTTGAGTCAAAGATAGATCAGATGCTTTTTGTATCGGCAACTCCGGGAAAATATGAAATAGAGCATGAACTGTTGCGAACAGAGCAGATCATACGACCTACAGGACTTTTGGACCCGGAAATCTCTGTAAGACCGGTAGAAGGTCAGATAGATGATCTGCTTAAGGAAGTCAATAAGGAGACCGAAAAGCACAACAAGGTTCTTATAACGACGCTCACAAAGCGTATGGCGGAGGATCTCACCGACTATATGAGGGAGGCAGGAGTGAGAGTAAAATATCTTCACTCCGATATAGATACGCTGGAGAGAGCAGAGATCATAAGAGATCTAAGAATGGATGTTTTTGATGTGCTTGTCGGAATCAACCTTCTCAGAGAGGGACTTGATATACCGGAGATCACGCTGGTGGCAATTCTCGATGCCGACAAGGAAGGCTTCTTAAGATCCGAGACCTCGCTTATACAGACAATTGGACGTGCGGCGCGAAACTCCGAGGGACATGTAATAATGTACGCGGACAACATGACCGACTCTATGAAGAATGCGATATCAGAGACGGAGAGAAGACGAGTTGTCCAGATGCAGTACAACAAAGAGCACGGTATCACACCGCAGACCATACAAAAACAGGTCAGAGACCTTATAGCAATCTCGAAGAAGGTCGCAAAGGAAGAGACTAAGTTTGCGAAGGATCCTGAGTCAATGAACAAGAAGGAACTTGAGAAACTTATTGGGGAAGTCAGACGAAAGATGGAGAGAGCTGCTACCGATCTCGATTTTGAGACTGCGGCTGTACTCAGAGATGAGATGCTTCATTTGAAAGAGATGCTCAGAGATTTTTGATAATGAGCATGGGTAACATTTAGAAACGGAAAGAAAAATGGCTACAAAAAAAGAAAGAAAATACATAAAGATCAGAGGAGCGAGAGAACACAATCTGCAGGGAGTGGATGTCGATATTCCAAGAGACGAATTTGTTGTCGTGACCGGAATAAGCGGTTCCGGAAAGTCATCCCTTGCATTTGACACGATATATGCCGAGGGACAGAGGAGATATATGGAGTCACTGTCCTCGTATGCAAGAATGTTTTTGGGACAGATGGAGAAACCCGATGTTGATAAGATTTCGGGACTGTCTCCGGCTATTTCGATAGATCAGAAATCGACAAACAGAAACCCGAGGTCGACGGTCGGAACAGTGACAGAGATATATGATTATTTCAGGCTTTTATACGCAAGAATCGGTATACCTCACTGTCCGAACTGCGGAAGGGAGATATCAAGACAGACCGTGGATCAGATGGTCGATCAGATAATGGCGCTGCCTGAAAAGACGAAACTTATGCTTCTTGCCCCTGTTGTCAGAGGACGAAAAGGAACACATGCAAAGCTTTTTGAGAGAGCGAAGAGAAGCGGATATGCGAGGGTTATCGTCGACGGAAATCAGTATGATCTCTCAGAGGAGATTGTTCTTGATAAAAATATAAAACACAGCATTGATATCGTAGTCGACCGAATTGTTGTCAAGGAAGGTATCGAAAAACGACTCGCAGCCTCGATAGAGAATGTTCTTGAACTTGCGGACGGTTTTATGGAGGTTGATGTTATAGGTTCTGAAAGGATGTTGTTTTCAGAGGGGTTTGCATGCCCTGATTGTGGGATAAGCATACCTGAGATCGAACCTAGAAGTTTTTCTTTCAACAATCCGTTCGGAGCATGTCCGGTTTGCTCGGGACTTGGATACAAGATGGAATTTGATGTCGATCTCATGATTCCGGACAAAAAGCTCACGCTGAATGAGGGAGCCATCCAGGTCATGGGATGGCAGTCTTCAAATGATGCGAAAAGTTGGAGTCATGCACTTCTTGTGGCATTGGCTGATGAGTACGGCTTCAGTTTGGACACACCTTTCAAGGATTTGAGCGATGAGGCAAAGAAAGTTATCATCGATGGAACTGATGGCCGTGTCGTAAAAGTTCATTATAAAGGACAGAGAAGTGTCGGCGTGTATGATGTTCCTTTCGAGGGACTTATAAAAAATGTTCAACAGAGATATAGAGAGACGGGCTCGGAGAATCAAAAGGCAGAGTACGAGCAGTTTATGAGAATAACCCCGTGTGCAGAATGTAAAGGACAGAGACTGAAAAAAGAGGCGCTGGCCGTAACCGTCGATGGAAAAAATATACATGAGATCACTTCGATATCCATAAAAGATCTGCAGAAATACCTTGAGAATCTGACACTCACAAAGCAGCAGGAACTCATCGGAGCGCAGATCCTGAGGGAGATAAAAAACAGGGTTGGTTTCCTTGTTGACGTAGGATTGGAATATCTTTCCCTATCCAGAGGAACGGGAACTTTATCCGGTGGAGAGGCGCAGAGAATAAGGCTTGCGACACAGGTTGGCTCAGGCCTTGTAGGAGTGGCATATATACTCGACGAGCCGAGTATAGGACTTCACCAGAGAGACAATGACAAACTCATCGCCACATTGAAGGGCCTTAGGGACCTCGGTAATACGCTGATAGTGGTAGAACATGATGAAGATACAATGCTTGCAGCTGATTATATAGTTGATGTCGGACCTTATGCGGGTGAGCATGGGGGAAGAATCATAGCCACGGGTACAGCTGAGGAGATTATGAAGAACCCAAACTCCATCACAGGAAAGTATTTAAGCGGTGAGATAAAAATTCCTGTACCGAAGGAGAGGAGAAAACCTACCGGCTGGATTACCGTCAAGGGAGCAAGGGAAAACAACCTTAAAAATATAGACGTGAAGGTGCCTCTCGGAATAATGACATGTATAACAGGCGTTTCTGGTTCGGGAAAAAGTTCACTTACCAACGAGATACTGTATAAGCACCTCGCAAGGGATTTGAACAGAGCCAGATGCATACCGGGAAAGCATGATGATATAGAAGGTATAGAGCAGCTAGACAAGATCATAGATATCGATCAGTCGCCTATAGGCAGAACACCGAGGTCAAATCCCGCAACCTATACCGGTGTCTTTGATATGATAAGAGATCTGTTCGCTTCAACCGCCGATGCAAAGGCGAGAGGATACAAAAAGGGAAGATTCAGTTTTAACGTCAAAGGCGGAAGATGCGAGGCATGTTCGGGAGATGGAATCATAAAAATTGAGATGCACTTTTTGCCGGATGTGTATGTTCCATGTGAGGTGTGTCAGGGAAAGAGATATAACAGGGAGACTTTGGACGTCAAATACAAGGGAAAGAGTATTTATGATGTTCTAAATATGACTGTCGAGGAGGCGCTCACATTTTTTGAGAATGTTCCTACGATCAAGAGAAAAATACAGACCTTGTACGATGTGGGGCTTTCCTACATAAAACTCGGACAGCCGTCAACTGAGCTCTCCGGAGGAGAGGCACAGCGAATAAAGCTCGCAACGGAACTTTCAAGAAAGAGCACGGGAAAGACAATCTATGTTTTGGATGAGCCTACAACGGGACTTCACTTTGCCGATGTGCACAAACTTGTCGAGATATTGAGAAAACTTTCCGACGGTGGAAATACGGTTGTAGTCATTGAACACAATCTCGATGTCATAAAGATGGCAGACTATATCATAGACATGGGGCCGGAAGGCGGAGACGGCGGAGGTACTGTGGTCTGTCAGGGAACACCGGAGGAAGTTGTAAAAAACAAGAAATCTTATACCGGAATATATTTGAAACCAATGTTGAAAAAATAAACTTTTCAGAGGAGGCACAAAATAATCATGAGTTATAACACAATCGGATTTATCGGAGCGGGGAATATGGCATCCGCTATAATAAGCGGACTTATAAAAAGTAAGATGTTTGAACCCCAAAAAATATATGTAAGTTCAAAATCTAAGGAGTCCGCAAAAAAACTTCAAAAAGAGCAGGGGGTAAATGCCTGTGAGAACAACAATGAAGTTGTAAAAATAAGCGATGTTCTGGTTCTTGCCGTGAAACCGGTTGTGTTTAAAGACGTTATAAACGGGATAAAGGATGAAGATTTTGACGGTAAGCTTGTTATTTCGATAGCTGCCGGTTTGTCTATGGAGCAGATAACA
Organism: Lachnospiraceae bacterium; assembly: GCA_024695665.1. Lineage (GTDB taxonomy): Bacteria > Bacillota > Clostridia > Lachnospirales > Lachnospiraceae > JAILHT01. The sequence goes on along the minus strand of JAILHT010000148.1, from coordinate 21,473 downwards.
GGATTTTTCGAAAAGGATGTCAAGATAGTAAGAACAATGCCAAACACCCCGGCACTTGTGGGGGAGGCTATGACAGCAATGTGTTCAAAAGAAAATGTCGATGACAATGATTTGAAATTTGCGGTTAAGGTTTTTGACAGCTTCGGAAAAACAGAGATTGTACCTGAGAAACTCATGGATGTTGTGACAGGAGTGAGCGGGTCATCTCCTGCTTATGTTTATATGTTTATAGAGGCTTTAGCTGACGGAGCCGTTGCGGAGGGTATGCCGAGAAAACAGGCATACAATTTTGCAGCACAGGCGGTGCTTGGTTCAGCCAAAATGGTTCTTGAGACAGGTGAGCATCCTGGGGCACTCAAAGATGCTGTTTGTTCGCCGGGGGGAACTACAATAGAAGCGGTAGCTGCACTTGAGAATCTCGGATTCAGAAGTGCGGTGATAGAAGCTGAGAGAGCATGCATAGACAAATCTCGCAGGCTGTAATAGCATTTTTATTTGGCAAAATGCCATCGCAAAAACATTATTGCATGATTTCATTGCAAAATATCATTGTAATAAAAAACAGTATATAAAAGATAACAAAAAGAGCCCGATTTTAATCGGGCTCTTAAATAACTGTCTGAAATTAGAAATTCTTGAAGTTCTTCTCTTTTCTTCCCTCAAGGAAAGCTCCCATTCCTTCAGCTTTGTCCTCTGTAGAACATGTGATTCCGAAGAGGTTTGCCTCCATCTCAACAGCGTTCTGGATATCCATGTCATATCCGTTGTTGATAGCAGCCTTTGCGATAGAAACAGCGTAGCTTGCATTTCTCGCAATCTTAGAAGCCATCTTCTTAGCTGTAGGCATAAGCTCCTCAGCCGGAACAACCTTGTTTACAAGGCCGATTCTGTATGCTTCGTTAGCATCGATATTGCTTGCTGTGAAGATGAGCTCTTTAGCGCGTCCCATTCCAACAAGACGAGCAAGTCTCTGTGTTCCACCGAATCCAGGGATGATTCCGAGACCAACCTCAGGCTGTCCGAAGATTGCATTGTCAGATGCGATTCTGATATCACAAGCCATTGAAATCTCACATCCTCCACCAAGTGCAAAACCGTTAACGGCTGCGATAGTTACCTGGCGCATATTCTGAAGCTTGAAGAATGGAACTGATGCTCTCATTCCGAATGCTCTTGCGTCTGCAGCTGAGAACTTAACCATCTCAGAGATGTCAGCTCCGGCTACAAAAGATTTGAACTCGTTACCCTTTTTATCAGGACCACCGGTAAGGATGAGAACCTTTATGTCATCTCTTGCCTCGATCTCAGTAAGAGCTACATTAAGCTCCTCAAGTGTTTCACTGTTAAGTGCGTTAAGTGCTGCAGGTCTGCTAATCTTTAAAACGGCTACGTCTCCGTCCTCTTCTAAGATTAGATTTTTGAATTCGCTCATTATAAAATCCTCCTAATTTACTTTTCGCTTTCCTTATATCACACAACTTCGCAAACTATGTGACAAATATTTCACGATATTAAAATTATACAACAATAGGAATTTATTTACAATAAAGAACCTTACTTATAGAATCTGAAGAAATACCTATATAAAGAGGGAGCCGATGCATTTTGTGCATCGGCTTAATATGAAAAAGAAAAAGATATATGTTATAAAGTGTATTCACTTAATTGTTGGGAGGAACCTTGCTATTAAGCAAGGTATGAAAAAGATGAATATGTAATCATTTCTGTTATTAACTCTTTCATAGTTCATAGTATATATAGCATTTATGAAAACAATATGGTTAGATTATTAGAGTTTTGAAAATAAATTATGAACGAATTATGAATAAAGGCTCGGTTTTACTTCCCAATCAAAACGTGTATAATGGCATTGTTGATTAAAAGAGAGAAAAGCAAATAAGAAAAACGGAGATAATATGTACGATTTTATAGTCGCAGGAGCAGGCATAGCCGGCGCTACGGTCGCCAGAAGTCTGGCTGAAAAAGGAAAGAAGGTTCTCGTTGTCGAAAAACGCGATCACATCGGCGGGAACTGTTATGATGAGAAGGATGAGCGCGGAATACTCATTCACAAATACGGACCACATATTTTTCATACAAGTGATGAGAAAGTCTATGAGTTTTTGAGTAGATTTACCGAGTGGTATATGTTCGGACACGAGGTGGTTGCAAAGGTGAACGACAAGCTGATTCCTGTTCCTTTCAATCTCAATACGCTTCATATGGTATATGACAAGGAGAAAGCCGACAGACTTGAAAAGAAATTGATAGAAAAGTTCGGTGAGGGAGCGAGAGTTCCTATCTTGAAGCTCAGAGAACAAGAAGATGAGGATATGGCAGAGATAGCCGATTATGTATACAAGAATGTGTTTTTGTATTACACAATGAAGCAGTGGGGGCAGAAACCTGAGGACATCAATCCGGAGGTTACCGGAAGAGTGCCTGTCGTTATATCAAGAGACAACAGATATTTTGGCGATAAATATCAGGGTATGCCTTTGAATGGTTACACACCAATGTTTGAAAAGATGCTAGATCATGAGAATATTGATGTAGAGACCGGAAAAGATATAAAAGATGTTGTGAAATTTGAGAACGGTGATATCTCATTCGAAGGAGAAAAATTTGAGGGAGGACTCATATACACAGGACCTATCGATGATCTTTTCAACCTCAAATATGACAGACTTCCATACAGAACACTTGACTTTGATTTTGAATATATGAACGCTGAAAGTTTTCAGGGAAGAAGTGTTGTAAATTATACGGTGGATGAAGATTTTACCAGAATTACCGAATTCAAATATCTGACCGGACAGAAGGATGTAAAAGGAACCACAATAGTGAGGGAGTATTCGAAGGGATACAGCGGAGCCTCCGGTGAGATTCCTTATTATGCAATCATAAATGATGAAAATCTTGCACAGTACGAAAAGTATGTGTCAGAGTCAAAAAAGATAAAGAATCTTTATCTTTTGGGGAGACTTGCCGAGTATAAGTACTACAATATAGATGCCATAACGGCAAAAGCACTTGAATTGGCCGATAAAATAGGACAATAGTTGAGGCAGAGGAGAGAAAAATATGAAATTATTATCTGTAGCCATACCATGCTACAATTCGGAAGACTATATGGAGAGCTGTATAAAGAGCCTTCTTGTCGGTGGTGAGGATGTTGAGATTATCGTCGTAAACGACGGATCTAAGGATGCAACGAGAGAAATCGCAAATGCATATGAGAAGAAATACCCGACCATAGTAAAGGCTGTTCATCAGGAGAACGGCGGGCACGGAGAGGCAGTAAATGCAGGTCTCAGAAATGCAACAGGACTCTATTATAAGGTTGTCGACAGCGATGACTGGGTTGACGGAGAGGCCTTTCTGAAGATTCTCGACAAGCTGAGAGAGCTTGTTGAGAGTGGAAACCCCGTAGACATGATGATAAGCAACTTTGTATATGAAAAGCAGGGCGCTCATCACAAGAAAGTCATGCAGTACCATTCCATGTTGCCGAAAGACAAGGTCTTTGGATGGAATGACGTAAAGCATATAAGAAAAGGAAAATACATCCTTATGCACTCCGTAATCTACAGAACAAAGCTTCTCAAGGACTGCGGAATGGAACTTCCGAAACACACATTTTATGTTGACAATATCTTCGTGTATTATCCGTTGCCTCATGTTAAGACAATGTATTATATGGATGTGAATTTTTACAGATATTTTATCGGAAGAGACGACCAGTCGGTAAACGAAAAGGTTATGATAGGTCGTATAGACCAGCAGATAAAGGTCAATAAAATAATGATTGACAGCTACGACCTCTGGAAACTGCAAAATGCAAAACTGAGGAAGTACATGTTCAACTATCTGGAGATCATAACCGTTATCTCAACGATACTTTGTGTAAAATCAAACACAAAAGAAAATATAGAGAAGAAGCGTGAACTCTGGAAATATATCAAGGAACGCGATATCAGACTGTTCCACAAACTCAGATCCGGAATCATGGGCGGAACATTGAATCTTCCGGGACGCGGAGCGAGACGTTTTTCAATTGCCGTATACAAAATTTCTCAGAAAATAGTAGGTTTTAATTAATGATACAGGATATAAATCCCCGATTGGAAAACCAGTATGTGATAAAGGAAAAAGCCGGAAGCGATATTATCCTTTGTTATGATGGAAGAAATGTTTTCTTGAAAAGGGAAAATGAAAATATCGCTCTTCTTGCGAGGGAAGAGTATGATGAGGCAAATACATTAACCTCAGAAAAGCCGGACGAAGGAATATATCTTTTTACCATAGGGGAAAAAGCTTATTATCTTTGCAGTATGTCCGATGCGACAAAGGGTATCCTTGAAGGCAGGGGCTACTTTTATGAGCAGATGTTTTCGGTTAGAAGCATGCATCCTAAAGAGATGGTTTTTGCTTTAGCTACAGGTTTCCATCTGGGCGAGTGGTATTCGAAAAACAGATTTTGCGGAGCGTGCGGTCACAAGCTTGTCCATGAAAAAAATATGAGGGCATTGCACTGCGAACACTGCAATAATCTTGTTTTTCCGAAGATAAATCCGGCGGTTATAGTTGCCGTAAAAAATGGAGACAAGATTCTTCTGACAACATATGCCGGAAGAGAATACAAAAATTATGCTCTTGTTGCCGGATTCGCCGAGATTGGAGAGACTATCGAGGAGACCGTGAGCCGTGAGGTCATGGAGGAGGCCAGCATCAAAGTGAAAAATATCACCTACTATAAGAGCCAGCCATGGGGATTCGAGAGCGATCTGCTGCTTGGATTTTCATGTGAGGTGGACGGTGATGATACGATAAAGATGGACGAGGAAGAACTTGCTTCCGCAGAGTGGATAAAAAGGGAAGATATGGAGCCAAGAAAAGACAACCTGAGTCTCACAAGCGAGATGATGGAAGCGTTTAGACTCGGTATTTTATAGAAAGAAGGAGAATGAGATGTTAGAAGTTGGTATGAAGGGGCATGAAGAAATCACGGTAACGGATGAGAACACAGCAGCAGCAATGGTCAGCGGCACATTGCCGGTATATGCAACACCTTGTATGATATCTTTGATTGAAGCAACATGCTGGAAAAGCATAGCATCAGAGGTTGAAAGCGGACAGAGCACCGTGGGAACAATGCTTAATGTAAAGCATCTCGCTGCGACACCTGTAGGAATGAAAGTATGGTGCGATTCGACGTTGAAAGAGGTTGACGGAAGAAGACTTCTTTTTGATGTTGAGGTTTTTGATGAGTGTCAGAAGGTGGGCGAGGGAACACATGAGAGATTTATCATATCCTCGGACAAATTCCTCGCAAAGGCCAATGCAAAGCTTGACAGATAAAAACAGAGGTTTTTATGAGACAGAAATTATATGATGCGATTGCTGAAAATCCGATAATAGTGGCTGTGAAAAATGAGGAAGAACTGTCAGCCTGCATAGATACGGAGGCTACAGTTGTTTTTCTTCTGTTTGGAAGTGTGGAGAATCTTGCCGACAATGTCTTAAAAATCAAGGAGACGGGGAAGATTGTCTTTGTGCACCTCGATCTTGTGCAGGGTCTTAGCAATCATGTCGAGGCAGTGCCTTTTATAAAAAAATATACTTTGGCGGACGGTATTATATCGACGAGAAGCGAAGTGCTGAAAAAGGCAAAAGAGCTTTCATTTGACACGGTATACAGAATATTTGCAATCGATTCAAAAGGACTTCTCAATCAGCCGGCGCATCTCAAGGATTACGTCGACTGTGTTGAGATTATGCCGGGGCTTATGCCGAAAATAATAAGCCGTATGAATGAAACTTTAAAGATTCCGGTTATAGCGGGTGGATTGATCTCCGAGAAGGAGGATGTTGTCGCTGCGCTAGATGCCGGGGCAATCGCCATTTCAAGCACAAACAAAGATGTGTGGGAAATGTAGTTCATCTGTAAGTATGAAAGCAAAAGAGTAAGCGAAAGAAAAAAATATATTTAAAAAGTGTTGACAAGATGGGGGCATTAAGGTATTATATCATTCGTGTCACGGAGTGAGTGACAAGAAAGAAATATCTTATGCGGGTGTAGTTCAATGGTAGAACACCAGCCTTCCAAGCTGGATACGTGGGTTCGATTCCCATCACCCGCTCTTAAAATAAGTCCGAGTCGTCGGACTTTTTTTTGTTGCATGTTTCGGATGTTGTTTTTATGATGCATGTTTCGAATAAAAAGGAGATAAAGAATTGGCAGGGAAAAAATACGAGATAGATATGACAACGGGGACTTTGTTGTCCAAAATATTTTTGTTTGCGCTTCCGCTTATGGCATCAAGTATGCTGCAGCTGGTATTTAATGCAGCAGATACCATTGTTGTCGGAAGATTTGCGGGAGCTACGGCGCTTGCCGCGGTGGGAGCGACAGGATCGCTCATAAATCTTCTTATAAATATGTTTTTGGGGTTGTCGGTGGGAACCAATGTACTCATGGCAAGATATTACGGTTCCAGAAATAATGAAAAGATGAACGAGGTCGTGCATACATCGATACTTCTCAGTATTCTTGTGGGAGTTGTTCTGGTCTTTGTCGGAATCATAGTAGCAAGACCGGTTCTCACAGCTATGGGGACACCTTCAGACTGCCTGGACCAGGCAGTTTTGTATATGCGGATATATTTTATGGCAATGCCTATCGTATGTCTGTACAATTTCGGAAGTTCCATTTTGAGAGCTGTTGGGGATACGAGAAGACCGCTTTATTATCTCGCCGCAGCAGGTGTTGTGAATGTGGGATTAAACCTTGTCTTTGTAATAGTTTTCGGCATGGGAGTTGCGGGAGTTGCATTAGCTACGGACATATCACAGTGCTTGTCGGCATTTCTTGTATTAAGATGCTTAATAAAGACGGATGAAGGCTATAAGCTTGAAATAAAGAAACTTCGGATAGTAAAAGACGAGGCGGCCAAGATATTCAAAATCGGTGTGCCTGCAGGTGTTCAGGGAATGCTTTTTTCCATCTCAAACATCCTTATACAGTCATCCATAAATTCGTTCGGCTCCCTAGCAGTCGCGGGAAATACGGCCGGATCGAACGTTGAATTTTTTGTATATTTCAGTATGAACGCATTCTCTCAGGCATCGCTCAGTTTTTCAAGCCAGAATTACGGAGCCGGAAAGATCAAAAGGGTGAACAGGGTGCTTATAGACTGCCAGATTTTGTCCGCTGCCTTCGGAGTGGGACTCGGACTTTTGGCATTGCATTTTGGCGATATGCTTCTGGGATTGTATACGGATGATCCGGAAGTAATTCAGTACGGACTTGTGAGAATGGGCGTCATACTCACAACATACTGCACTTGCGGAATGATGGATATAATGTCAAATCAGCTCAGAGCGGTAGGTTTTTCGATAACCCCGGTAATAATATGTGTAGTTGGAGTGTGTGGTTTTAGAATATTGTGGTTGTACACAGTGTTTGCGCAGAACAGAACACTTGATACACTGTATTACTCATACCCTATATCATGGACAATAACCATGCTTGCGGAGTTTTTTGTATATCTCGCTTTTATGATAAAATTAAAAAAGAGCGGACGAATGAACTTTGGCACAGAATAGACAGAGGTGAATAATGGCTACTACGGTAACTTTAAAAAAAGGCGAAGGCAGAACGATAAAGTCAGGCGGAGCCTGGATATTTGACAATGAGATAGACACCATAAAAGGAACTTTTAAAAACGGCGCAATCTGTCAGGTGGAAGATTTTGACGGATACAAGATGGGCACCGGGTACATAAATCAGAATTCCAAGATAAGAGTCAGAATGCTGACAAGAGATCCGAAGCAGGAGATTGACAGTGAATTTTTTAGAATGAGAGTTCAAAACGCCTGGGACTACAGAAAAAATGTCATGAAGAAAAAGGCTGATCTCAAATGTGCGAGAATCATTTTCGGGGAAGCTGATTTTTTGCCGGGGCTTACAATAGACAGATATGAGGATGTTCTTGTTGTTGAGTGCCTTGCACTCGGAATGGAGCAGTTCAAGAAAGATATTGTTCTTCTTCTAATTGATTGCATGAAAAAAGACGGTGAGACTATAAATATAGTATATGAGAGAAGCGATGCGAGGGAGAGAGAAAAAGAGGGGTTAAAGAAAGTAAAAGGTATTCTTTACAAAAATGACTATTACACAGAGGCGGAGGCCAAGGAACACGTTCGCAGTGTGCAGATAAATGAGAACGGAGTGAAGTACACCGTAGATGTGGAAAACGGACAGAAGACAGGGTTTTTTCTCGATCAGAAGTACAACAGGCTTGCCATGCAAAAAATATGTGAAAACAAACGTGTTCTCGACTGCTTTACACATATGGGAACCTTTGCCTTAAACGCCGGACTTGGAGGGGCAAGAGAAGTTGAGGGACTTGATATATCCGAATATGCGATAGAGCAGGCAAAGGCCAATGCGAAACTCAACAATCTTGAAGATACGGTCGGATTTCGTGTTGCTAACGTTTTGGACGAGCTTCCGAAACTATATGAGGCAGGGGAGAGATACGATGTTGTTATACTCGATCCTCCTGCTTTTACGAAATCAAGGCAGGCAACGAAAAATGCGATAAAAGGATACCGCGAGATAAATATGAAAGGACTCAAACTTGTCAAGGACGGAGGGTATTTTGCAACCTGTTCATGCTCACATTTCATGACACAGGAGCTTTTTACAAAGACAATTAAGGAGGCTGCGAAGGCGACCCATAAGAGACTCAGACAGATTGAGTTCAGAACACAAGCAATGGATCATCCAATTCTTTGGGCTGCGGATGAGAGCTATTATCTTAAATTTTACATTTTTCAGGTGGTTTGGGAAAAGTAACGGATCAGGAGTGAACAATATGGATTTGAGGGTTTTGAGATATTTTTTGACTGTTGCCGAGGAGGAGAGTTTTATAAAGGCGGCTGAGAGACTGCACTTGACACAACCTACACTCTCAAGACAGCTGGCGGCTCTTGAGGAGGAACTAGGGGTTAAGCTGTTTGTTAGAGGAAGCAGAAAAACGACTCTCATGGAAGAGGGTGTGTTGTTGCGAAGAAGGGCTCTTGAGATTTGTGATATGGAGAATAAGATCATCGAGGAATTCAAGGGCGACGGGGATAGCATTGAGGGAAAGATAACTATAGGTTGCGGTGAGATTGAAGCGGTGGAAACAATGGCCGACATCTGTAAACAATTCAAAGAAAAATACCCGAATGTGCAGATATCTTTTCATACCGGAACGGCGGATGTTATCGCAGAGATGATGAACAAGGGACTTGTCGATGTTGCACTTTTTTTGGAGCCGGTGAGTACGGAAAACCTCGACTATATAAGAATCAGTAACAGTGACAGGTGGATAGTGAGGATGAGACCCGACGATCCGTTGGCAGATAAGGAATACATAACAAAGGAAGATTTGATAAAACTACCGCTTATACTTCCGGAACGGTCGAGTGTAAGAAGTGAGATTGCGAATTGGTTTGGAAAAGATTTCGGAAAGCTCAACGTATCTTTCACTATAAACTTTGGGACAAATGCAGCCATTCTTGCCATACATGGTCTTGGATATCCGATAACTGTTGAGAGTTCGGCAAAATATATAAGCAGTAATGTGCTTGTCGAAAGACCGCTTTATCCTAAGATTGAGAACGGAAGCGTTATAGCTTGGAAAAGGAACATACCATATTCGAAAGCTACTTTAAAATTTATAGAAACCATAAAGGCATTTGATTTGCCGAGCAATGAATAGTAATGCCTTATAGGCATAAAACGATATGAATTATAAGAATTAGACATAGAAACGCAATGGAATATATAATCAGGATGTAAGAAAATATTTCTTACATCCTGTTTTTTTATTTAATAGGAAATTCCTCCGAATTTCCTATTAAACAAAAAACGCTCCGCTTAAGTTATATTTCAGATAAAATGGAGGATTTAGATATGAAAATCAGATTTTCGAATAAACAGCTCAGAGATATGATAGTACCTCTTTTCTTTGAACAGCTTCTGGTTATGTTGGTAGGTATAGCGGATACTTTTTTTATAAGCCGTGCAGGTGAGGCTGCCGTCGCGGGAGTGTCGCTTGTAAATCAGTTTAACACCGTGTTTATCTATCTTTTTACAGCTCTTGCGTCCGGAGGTGCTGTGGTTATAAGCCAGTACATAGGAAACAAAGCAGATGATGACGCGGGGGAAGCATCTAGCCAGCTTTTGATGTTCTCTTTCTTGTTTTCTGTTATTCTCACAGTTATTGTGCTTATCGGAAATGCGACCATATTAAGATTATTATTCGGAAATGTGGAGGATGATGTTATGAGTGCCTGCGTGACATATCTCAGAATATCTGCGTATTCATTTCCTGCTATCGCAGTATACAATTCGGGGGCTGCAATATTGAGGAGTCTTGGAAGAACAGATGTCACTATGAGAGTCTCGATTATCTCCAATGTCATAAATGTAATCGGCAATTATGTAGGAATTTTTGTACTTCATGCGGGAGTTGCAGGAGTGGCGTATCCATCTCTGATTGCAAGAGTTTTTTCTGCGACCGCTGTTACAATAGTTTGCTTCAAAAAAAGCAATGAAATTTATTACAGAATAAAATGGATATTCGAATGGAATAAGGAAATGTTGTCAAAGATTATGAGAATAGCCATTCCAAACGGTGCAGAGAACGGAATATTCCAATTTGTAAAAGTTGCACTTTCAAGTATTGTTGCTCTATACGGAACGTATCAGATTGCGGCAAATGGTGTGGCTCAGAGCATATGGTCATTAGCCGCACTCGCAGGTGCAGCGATTGGACCGGTTTACATAACGGTAATTGGCCAATGCATGGGAGCAAACGATACAGAGGCTGCAGAGTATTATTTCAAAAAACTCACGGTCATATCGCTTGTATTTTCTGTGGCTTGGAACGGATTTGTATTTCTTATAACACCGGGGATTTTACATTTTTATACAATGTCAGATGAGGCTATAAGACTTACAATAATTCTGGTTATAATCCATAATATTTTCAATGCATTCGTGTATCCTTTTTCAGGATGTCTCGGAAACGGACTCAGAGCGACCGGAGATGTCTCATTTACCATGATAGTGTCTATAGCATCTACCATAGGAGTGAGACTTATGCTGTCCTATGTTTTGAGTGTTGCTTTTGATTTTGGTGTTATTGGAATTGCCTACGCCATGTGCGCTGATTGGACCATTAGGGCAATCTTTTTTATACTGCGCACAAAGAGCGGCATATGGAAAACAAAAAATGTTATCTGATTACACTATTCGTTGTGAATGGCGGAAAGAATCAATTTCAAATCGGCTGCGGCAATCTGTCCCGGGGCTGAGGCATTGCCTGCGGACCCAAAGGTCACAGAAGAACCGAAGGTTTCTCCGGATATTCTGCTTATCATGCCAAGAGAGGACATCGACATTGTGATGAGCGGTCTGTCGGCATGGTTTTCGTACATGTCTGCAGTTGCGGATAAAAGGGTTAGAACATCCTCTCGTGAGGTAGGCATAACAGCTATCTTTGTTATGTCGGCATCAAGTTTTTGCATCTTAATGAGTCTGTTTACGATCTCCTCATGTGAAGGCGTGGCATCGAAATCATGGTTTGATGCTATAACATAAACACCATTTGAGTGAGCGACATTTATGATCTCAGATACGATATCGTCACCTGTAAATATCTCGACATCGATCATATCGGCAAGCTGAGAGTTTGCGATAAAACAGGTGAAGTCTTTGTAGGCTTCTTTTGAAATCTCTTTTTCGCCACCCTCTTTTTTTGTCCTGAAGGTTACAAGAAGAGGTATATCGCAGAAAATATCGCGAAGTTTCTTTAATATCTCAAAAGTCAAAGTGCGATCGAAAACGTCATCATACCAGTCGGCTCTCCATTCGATGAGATCCGGATTGAAGTCTTTTGCTTTATTTGCTGAGGTTATGATATCTGATTCGCTTTTTCCGACTACGGGAATACATATCTTTGGTATGCCTTCACCGATCGTTATGTTTTTTATCGTGACATTTTTCATATGATTATCCTCTTACCTTAAAATATGTTTTTACTTTATCCCATTGAAGAAGGTTATGCAATAAGGTATAATTATCGATGTACGACTTTAAAGCATTAAAGCGCAAGGCAAATACAATGATGAGTATAGGCAGAAATACAAGGAGAAATAAAATGGAAGCAAGAATTACCGCAACTACAAAGTTATACGGCCTCATAGGAACACCGATAAGACACTCGGGATCACCGGCGATGTACAATTACAGTTTTGAAAGAAAAGGAATAGATGCAGCATATCTTGCCTTTGATGTGGACAGAGAACACACGAAAGATGCGATAGACGCGATGAAGCTTTTTGACATGGGCGGAATGAATGTTACCATGCCTTGTAAGATAGAAGTTGTTCAGTATATGGATGAGCTGTCCGACGCCGCCAGAATAATGGGAGCAGTTAACACGATAGTGAACGACAACGGAAAATTGATCGGACACAACACTGACGGCGTAGGATTCGTTTTGAATCTCAAGGATCACGGAGTTGAGGTGAAGGACAAAAAGATCACTGTTTGCGGAGGCGGCGGAGCGGCCACTGCAGTACAGGTTCAGTGTGCGCTTGAAGGCGTCAGGGAACTTACAATATTCAACAAAAAGGATCAGTTTTTTGAAAGGACGGTTCAGACGGCGGAAAAGCTTAAGATGGAGAGAGAGAATCTCGTGGTGAATGTATATGACATAGACGATGTTCAAAAGATGACCGAAGAGATGAATGACAGCGATATTTTTGTAAACGGAACGGTAGTCGGAATGAAGCCGATGGATGACATGAGTGTTGTGAAAGATATAAGCACTTTCAGAAAAGATCTTGTTGTATGCGATGTGGTATACAATCCGGTGGAGACAAAAATGATGCGCGAAGCGAAAGCGGCGGGTTGCAAAGTTATCGGAGGAAAGGGAATGCTTCTATGGCAGGGTGTGTATGCATTCAAGCTTTACACGGGATGCGATATGCCGGTAGATGAGGTAAAAGAAAGATTTTTTAAATAAAAATGAGTAATAGAAAACCTGAACAAGATTGGGGTAACTTGTTCAGGTTTTTCTTATCGGATAAACAAGCAAATTATTGGGGTGAAATTTGTTTGCTGAAGCTTACTAACTTTGTAAACGCATAGTATCATATAAAAGGGGGCAAAAAGGGGGCAATGTGGTATAATATAAGAAATTTTTTGGACGGAGACAGATATGAAGGTAGTTTGTGTTGATGATGAGCAGTTGTCTCTGGATCTTATAATGGACAATTGCAGAAGAATAAAAGAGATAGACAAGATAAAAGGTTTTGATGACTCGCTGGAAGCCCTTGAATATGTCAATACTCACAAAGTGGATGTGGCTTTTCTCGACATTGATATGCCACTAATGGATGGGATAACTCTCGGCAAAAAGATGAGAGAAAAATGGCCGAAGTTAAATGTGATAATGACTACGGCATACAGCAATTATGCGCTTGATGCTTTTGATAACGACTGCAGTGGCTATCTGATAAAACCTATAACGGCGGATGCCATAGAGCATCAGTTAAAGATTTTGAGATTTTCCGTGGAGAAGGAAGCAAAAAAGAGGGTTCGTCTTCAGTGCTTTGGAAACTTTGAGGTATTTATAGACAATATACCCGCCGGATTTTCCTACAGCATGTCAAAAGAAATTGTTGCCATTCTCGCAGACAGAAAAGGTGCACTGTGTTCAAATGCACAGATTTCAGCTATGCTCTGGGAGGACGGAGAACATCCTGAGTATTTTAAGAGCCTTAGAAGAGATGTGCTCGACACTTTCAAAAAAGCCGGCTGCGAGGATGCGATAGTTCATCAGAGAGGGGTACTCGGGCTTAATATAAATAAGGTCGACTGCGATTTTTGGAATGATGAGGATATGTACAACGGCGAATATATGACTCAGTATTCGTGGGCTGAGGACACCAACAGCGAATTGCATTTTAAATACGGAGAGGGAAAATGACGGACTTTATTCTTTCATATATAGTTGTGCATTATGTCCTTGTAATAGCACTAATCAGTATTTTGCTTATATCCATGTACAGTAAAAGCATGGGGAAAAAAGAGTTGTTCCAGATGCGTGTCATGTTTGTGGTGATTCTGCTTCAGTCCGTATGTGATTTTCAGGACGAATATCTTGAGATAAACAGAATTGAAAATCTTGGAACGCTCAATTTTTTTGCAACGACCATAGGATGCATACTAAAACCGAGTGTTGTGGTTCTTCTCGGAAGTGTTCTTATAAGGCCGAAAAAAAAGGGACTTGAGAAATATCTTTTTTATGTTCCTGCCTGTATAAATGTCATTATATACTTGGTTTCGATAAGGACCGGATTAGCTTTTTATATAACGGAGACCGGTACTGTCGGAAAGGGACCACTATTTGAGACTGCCAATGTAATAAGCTTTGTATATGTCTGCCTGTACAGTATATTTGCTGCAAAACTTTGGAAGGAGCAGACAAATCTTGAGAGGGTAATTCTTTACTCTATAGTCTTAGAACTTGGAATCGGTGCGATAATGGATATAGTCACATCCGGAAACAGAATGAACTTAACGATAATGATGGCACTTGCCACATGTCTTTTATACTATTATGTCCAGCGAAACAATGAGATAATAAAAAAGCAGGGGGAGGAGCTGGAACAGAAAAAAGATGAACTGATGATATCCCAGATTCAACCGCATTTTATATATAATACTTTGAATGTAATATACAGACTTTGCCAGGTTGATCCAAAGACAGCGGGGGACACGATAGTTGAGTTTTCAAACTATCTGAGAAAGAGTCTTGAGTCGTCTGCAAACGGCACGAAGTACGTGGATATTGACAAGGAAATAGAACATGTAAAGTTCTATCTGGATATTGAAAAACTGAGATTTCCGTATCTGGAGATTACATATGATATAGAGGACGGAGGTTATATGATTCCTCCGTTAACTATTCAACCGATGGTAGAAAATGCTGTGAGACATGGCGTCAGAGGTATGAAGGATGGGCATATATGGATAAAAGCCTATCGGGATGTCAATGAACATATTATAATAGTTCAAGATAACGGAAAAGGAAAGCCGTCTGAGGAAATCAGAGTTGGTGAACACAAGGGTATAGGTATAAAAAACGTTACCGACAGAATTGAGTCCTTTTGCGAAGGAACTGTTACCATCAATATGGAAGAAGACAAGGGAACAACGGTTACAATCAGAATCCCTTTGAATCATGAGATCAAAGAATGATAATTTATTTGTAAAAAGGGTTCCTGCCACAGAGATATAAGAGGATACGATATGGGAGCAGATGATTACAGAAGAGCATTAAAAGAAGGAAAGAAAGAATACCAGTACAGATTGCAGATCGGACAGACTCCGACTTTGAAATCGCTGGATTCAATTCTTTCGCACACAGAGATTCTGGGACAGGAATCGTTAGGTCTTGTGCAGATTCCGATGGATCAGATCGCCGGAACAAAATATGAGGGAAGATGTATGTCCTTCGCGGCAAATTTCATGCCTATTATGGACGAGGAATCAGAGTTTGGAACAAAATGGAGCCTTCTTGCGACAGCACATCAGGTGGAGGGAATCCACGATTCTATAGTGGCGGTGGAGTATCTGAACGAATTCTATGTCGTTGAGGGAAATAAGAGAGTCAGCGTGATGAAATATTTCGGAGCTGCCGAGATATCGGGTACGGTGACCAGAATTCTTCCGCAGAAGAGCGATGATAAAAGAATAAAGATATATTATGAGTTCGTGGATTTTTACAGATATGCCGGTCTTCACAATGTAGTCTTTTCAAAAGAAGGGCAGTATGTGAAACTTCAGGCGGCAGTTGGGAAAAAACCCGGCGAAGTGTGGGATACAGAGGACAAAAAGGTATTCCAGTCTGTCTTTTATCAGTTTTCAACGGCGGTTGTAAGACAGAACGGAGGACAATTAAAGCATGTCACAATGGCCGATGCGTTTTTGGCATTCCTTGGAATTTATGATTACGATGAGATAAAAGCTATCTCCGGAGATGCTTTAAATGAACTGATCGTAAAGAGCTGGAAAGAAATAGCCCTTCTCGAGCAGGTAGACGATGTTGAACTCAAGATGGATCCGACGGATGCCACGGTCACAATGTTCACAAAACTTCTCGGAAAGAAGACTTTAAAGGCCGCTTTTGTGTATGTTAAGACACCGGCATCAAGCTCCTGGACATACAATCATGAACTGGGAAGATGGCATGTCGACAACAGATTTGACGGACTGGAAACTATTTCCTATGAAAATGTCGACGAGACAAATATCTCTTCGGTTCTTGAGGATGCCATAAAAAAAGGGTGCGATGTAATATTTACTACAAGCCCGATATTTGCGGAGGCCAGTGTAAAGGCGGCAATAGCGCATCCTGAAGTGAAGATTTTAAACTGTTCTTTGAATTCCTCGCATCAGTATATAAGGCATTATTATGCGAGACTTCACGAGGCAAAATTCATACTCGGAGCAGTTGCAGGTGCCATGGCACACAATGACAGGATATCTTATGTTGCAGACTATCCTCTGTTTGGTGTAATAGCGCATATAAATGCTTTTGCCTATGGCGCTAAAATGGTGAATCCTAGGGCCAAGGTCTACCTTGAATGGTCGACTTTAAAAGGTGTCGATGTAAATAAGAATATAGCAAAGGTAAATCCCGCATGTGTCTCCGGAGTGGATATGTATATACCGGAAAGAGGTAAACAGCATTTCGGACTGTTCACATACGATTATGGCAAAGAGAGTAAAAACCTCGCCATGCCTGTGTACAACTGGGGACATTTTTACGAGCAGCTTATAAGCACTATATTTGACGGAACCTGGAAGCAGGATGAGACTTACAAGTCTGTCAATTATTGGTGGGGCATGTCGGCAAATGTAATCGATGTCTTTTATTCAAACAACCTTCCGGAGGGAACTATACGACTGTTGGGACTTTTGAAAGAGACTATAAAGAGCGGACAGTTTAAGCTGTTTTCCGGACAGCTTTATTCTCAGACAGGGTTAGTTCACAACAGCAAGGAAGAGATGGAACCATGGGAGGTTTTGAGCATGGACTGGCTCGCGGACAATGTTGTAGGCGAGATACCTAAGGTTGAAAAACTCACCGATTGGGCCAGACCTGTAATAGAGAAACAGGGACTTCCGGGAAAGAAAGGAATATAACAGAAGTATGAAGATTTTGACCATTGCAGATATTGAATCCGAGTATTTCTGGGATTATTTCGACAAGAAGAAGTTCGACGATATCGATATAATAGTATCCTGCGGAGATCTGAAAGCGGAGTATCTCACATTTTTGGAGACGATGACATGTCTTCCGCTTTTGTATGTACACGGCAATCATGATGATAAATATGAGGACAAGCCACCCGAGGGATGCATTTGCATAGAGGATAAGGTTTATACCTATAAAGGCGTGAGGTTTTTCGGACTCGGCGGTTCCATGAAATACAAAAAGGGAACATACCAGTACACCGAAAAAGAGATGGAGAGAAGATTCAAGAAACAGCGAATCAAACTCAAGATGAGCGGAGGGTTTGATGTTCTTGTCACACATTCACCTGCGGCAGGACATTCTGACGGTGAGGATCTTCCGCATAAAGGCTTTGAAGTTTTTGAAAAGATTCTTGATATATATGAGCCGAAATATTTCCTCCACGGACATGTGCATATGAATTACGGGCCGAATATACCGAGGGAGAGCATATACAACAATACAAAAATAATAAACGCATACGAGAGATATGTTTTTGATTATTAGTATGATTTGAAAGTTAGATTTTTATGGAAGTTTGTAAATACAAAAATAAATGTGGCGGTTGCAACCTGCAGGGAACCGACTATGAAAAACAGCTTGAGATAAAGCAGAAAAAAGTTGAAGAACTTTTGGGAGGCTTTGCAAAGGTTGAAAAGATAAAGGGGATGGATGACCCTTATCACTATAGGAACAAGGTGCAGGCTGCCTTTGGATTCGTGAAGGGAAAAGGCATTGTATCCGGAGTGTATGAGAGCAGATCGCATCGGATTGTCGATATAGAGACCTGCCAGATTGAGGACGAGATATCAAGAATAATAATAAGGGACATCCACAATCTCCTGCCTTCATTTAAAATCAGACCTTATAACGAGGACAGCGGAAGGGGGCTTCTTCGTCATGTGCTCGTAAGACGAGGGTTTAAGACGGGAGAGGTCATGGTTGTGCTTGTTATCAGTTCGCCGGTATTTCCGTCAAAAAATAACTTTGTAAAGGCACTTAGAAAACTTCATCCGGAGATCACAACGGTGGTCATGAATGTGAATACAAGAAGTGACAGTATGGTTCTCGGCGAGAGAAATATTACAGTCTACGGAGGGGGATTTATAACTGATGAACTCTGCGGAAAAAAGTTTATCATCTCGCCAAATTCTTTCTATCAGGTAAACTCGATTCAGACGGAAAAACTCTATGGAACGGCGATTGAATATGCCGGATTGAGCGGAAGCGAAGTCATAATAGATGCCTATTCCGGAATCGGTACAATAGGTATTGTGGCATCCGATTACTGCAAAAATGTGATAAGTGTGGAACTCAATCCTTCTGCAGTTTCCGATGCCAAGAAAAATGCATCGAAGAATAAAGTTTCAAATATATCCTTTTATAAGGCTGATGCCGGAGAATTTATGGTTAGATTGGCGGAGGAGAAAAAACACATAGACACAGTGTTTATGGATCCGCCGAGAGCGGGAAGTGACAAGGCATTTATGAGTTCTGTCATAAAGCTTGCCCCAGACAGAGTTGTCTATATTTCCTGCAATCCGGTTACATTGAAGGACAACCTCAAATATTTCACATCGAAGGGATATGAGGTAGACAGGATTCAGCCTGTGGATATGTTTCCTTTTTCTGAACATATTGAATGTGTGGTTTCATTGACGAGACAGTAGTGCGGAGGGGAGAATAATGAAAAAACTTCGAATGTTGACCTTCCTTTTGACAATTGTGCTCACGGCAGGTGTTTTTTGCGGTTGTAAAACATCGAATGAAACAGAAACCTCAAAAGAACCGGATTATTCGAACGATGAATTTTGGGTATCAAAGCCCGAAACAGCAGAGTATGAGGCGGATACTTTTTTTATACTTCCGACAGTAAATTTAAAAAACACAACACCCGGGAACGAGACTCTTGTAAGTGAAGAAGACAATATCAGGTTTGTAAAAACTCTGGCCATGGAGTCACAGATAATGGCAAACCTGACAAATATCTATTCGCCTTATTACAGGCAGGCGACCATGGGATGCTATCTGGATTCCGACGGTATTGTGGATTATGAGGTGTCAGGGTCAGAGGAGATGAAGGAGTATATGGATCTTGCTTACTCCGATATAAGAGAGGCCTGGATATATTATATTGAAAACTGCAATGAAAAAAGACCTGTCGTTTTGTTCGGATATTCTCAGGGAGCGGAAATGATATTAAAACTTCTGGCAGAATTTGGAGATGACAGTGAGTACAGCGACATGATTGTAGCTTCGTATGTCATTGGAATGCCTGTTACAGAGGATTATCTTAAGGCAAATCCAAAACTAAAGATGGCCGAGGGTGAGGATGACACCGGGGTTATAATAAGTTTTAATGCCTATGACGAGAGAGCCAATCTCGCCGGACAAAAGGAATACTCAATCAATCCATTGAATTGGACCACCGACGGAGCCGTGGCCGCAAAGAGTACGAATAAAGGTTATGTTGTGACAGATACCGACGGAAACATAACAGAGGAAATTCCTTGTTATTGTGGGGCATACATAGACACCGAAACCGGTAAACTCATTGTCACGGATATTGAAGGTCAGGATGAGTTGTACAATTCTTCGGGGCTTTTTGCAGCAGGGGATTATCACCTCTACGATCTTATGTTTTTTCACAGAAATCTGGAGGAAAATATAGAAAAAAGAATAAATAAGAAAATATGAGAAACGGGGAAAGAAAATGGTCAAAATAATATCGGACAGCACATGCGATCTGTCACCGGAACTGATTGAAAAATACAATATTAGAATAATACCGCTCTATGTTCGCCTCGGAGATGACGAATACAAGGACGGCGTGGATATAACGCCGGATGATTTGTACAAGTGGTCCGACGAGCATGGAGAGACACCGAAAACAGCAGCTCCGAGCGTGGAGGATGTTGAAAAACTTTTGGATAGAGATTCAAATGATGAATACATTATATTTACAATCTCACAGTCCATGTCAGCCTGTTTCAACAACTGTAGACTTGCAACTGAAGACCTTGAGATGGAAGACAGGGTATTTGTGATTGATTCAAAAAGTTTATCTACCGGAATCGGACTTCAGATTATGGTGGCTGCACAGATGGCGGAAGAGGGAAAGACCGGAGCTGAGATTGTCGATGAGATAGAGAAGATAAGCGGACAAGTTAGAGCTAGTTTTGTGGTGGATACGCTCACATATCTCTACCGTGGAGGGAGATGCTCAGGCCTTGCCGCAATATTCGGGTCCGCATTAAAACTGCATCCCAGAATAGCTGTTGCAGACGGAGCAATGCATCCGGAGAAAAAATATCGTGGAAAGATGCAAAAAGTTGTCATGGATTATGTGAAGGATATGGAGGAAGATTTAAAAAATGCCGTGAGTGACAGAGTGTTTATAACTCACTCAGGATGCGATAGAGCGACCGTGAACTCGGTTAGAGAATACCTTGAAAATCTTGGAATATTTAAGGAGATAACGGAGACCAGGGCAGGTGCTGTAATCTCGTCACACTGTGGTCCCGGAACACTTGGTGTACTTTTCATATTGAAATAGTTAGACAAATTTCACAATAGACAGATTTATTTTTAGGGTCTATAATTAGTACAAAGGTAATAAAAAATTTATTATCTTTTGGTATAAAGTAACTGGGATTTGTTCCGATATATTTATCAGTAACAAGAAAAGTTACTTTATTGATTTCAAACCGAAGGAGCGTACGGCCGGGGGAGAGAAGTCGAAAAAGAGGTGCAGCAAGGAAGCTGCAGTATATTTATTTCAAGGAGGAATTTATTATGGTAGTACAGCACAACATGCAGGCGATGAACGCCAACAGACAGTTAGGTATCACAACAAACGCACAGGCTAAGTCAACAGAGAAACTTTCTTCAGGTTACAGAATCAACCGTGCAGCAGATGACGCAGCAGGCCTTTCAATTTCCGAGAAAATGAGAAGCCAGATTCGTGGTCTCAACAAAGCTTCTGACAACGCTGAAGACGGTATTTCACTCGTACAGACAGCTGAAGGTGCATTGAACGAAGTTCACAGCATGCTCCAGAGAATGAACGAGCTTGCAACTCAGGCCGCTAACGATACCAACACA
>JAILHT010000075.1 GCA_024695665.1 Lachnospiraceae bacterium | reverse complement strand
CCCCTTTGAGTCGATCAAAAGCAGGTTGAAGAAACCTATAAGCATTTATGAGAAACTCAACAGATTAAATCTCGAGTTCACTCCACAAAATATTGAGGAAAACTTAAATGATGTTGCGGGAATAAGAGTTATTTGTTCCTTCCCGGACGATATTTACAAACTTGCGGAATGTATAGCAAAGCAGGATGACATTTTTATAATCCAGAGAAAAGACTATATCGCAAATCCAAAGCCGAACGGATACAGAAGTTTACATCTTATAGTTGAAGTTCCTATCTTCCTTATGAATGAGAAGAAGAATATGCGTGTTGAACTTCAGTTTAGAACGATAGCTATGGACTTTTGGGCAACATTGGAGCACAAGATGAAATACAAGAAGGATATTAAAAATCCGGAAAGTATACAGGATGAGTTGTTCTACTGTGCGGAGCTCATATCACAGCTCGACGGCAGAATGCAGCAGATTCGTCAAAAAATTGAGAAAGAGGATGAGGTGGTAAAAGAAAACTACCTTGTGGAATAAGATGGTATTACCTTCGGATTATACTGACAGAATGAGAAAAATGCTGGGCGATGAATATGATGATTTCATCGCCTGTTATGATAAAAATGAAATAAAAGGCCTAAGGTTCAACCTTTTAAAGGGAAGTAACATGAATTTTACCGAAACATTGAAAAATGTTATTTCGGGAGTGAATTTTGATAGTGTGGAATGGTGCAATGAAGGATACTGTTACGGTGAAACCGCATGCAGACCGGGATCGCATCCGTTGCACGAAGCAGGTGCCTACTATATACAAGAACCGTCGGCCATGCTTCCCGTAACGCTTTTAGAAATAGAAGAGGGTATGAGGGTGTTGGACCTTTGTGCATCCCCGGGAGGTAAGAGCACACAGATAGCTTCGTATTTGAACAATACGGGCTTTTTGATTGCAAATGAGATCAATCCCGCCAGAGCAAAAAATCTATCTGAGAATATTGAGAGAATGGGTGTTAGGAATGCCTATGTGACAAACGAGGACAGTGGCAGGCTTGCGAAGATTTTTCCATCCTATTTTGACAGGATATTGGTGGATGCTCCTTGCTCAGGCGAGGGAATGTTCAGAAAGAATCCGGAGGCTGTGAACGAGTGGAGTGTCGCAAATGTAAAACTTTGCGCGGACAGACAGGATGAGATCATGGCAAATGCCTATGAGATGCTCTCGCCGGGAGGCCGTTTGGTATACTCGACATGCACGTTTTCCGAGGAGGAGGACGAGGGGACGACGGACAGATTTTTGAACCGGTACCCGGATATGAAATTGCTTTCGAGAGAGAAGCTCTTCCCGCACAAGATAAAGGGTGAGGGACATTTTGCAGCTGTCTTTGAGAAGGAAGGAGACAAAAAAAGGGCGACAAATCCGTGTGCAAACGGCGAGGAGATGTCCGCAAAAGAGGTGGATATTAAGCTGTTTCGCGCATTTGAAAAAGAATGTTTGAACGTAAAGCTTGACGGCGTTTTTTACAAGTCGAAGGACAACCTTTATCTTTTGCCTAATAATGCGCCGAAGATGTCGGGGCTTAAAGTGACAAGACCGGGGCTGCATCTCGGGACGGTGAAAAAGGACAGATTCGTGCCGGCTCATGCATTTGCAATGGCACTAAAAAAGGACGAGGTGAAAAATGCGATAGATTTTGCCTCGGATTCAATTGAGATAAAAAAATATATAGCCGGTGAGACCGTGAATGCCGACGGAAACAAGGGGTGGAATCTGATCCTCGCGGACGGATACAGCCTTGGATGGGGAAAACTTTCAAGCGGTATAGTAAAGAATCATTATCCGAAGGGACTTAGAAGAAACCTGGGATAAAACATAGAATCATTATAAAGGAGAAGTTACATGACACAGGAAAAATTGTTGGAATTATTGGGGGATATGTCTTTACAGGAAAAGATAGATCAGCTGCTTCAGCTCAACGAGAATTTTTATACGGGAAATGAGCAGGAAGTTGCTACAGGTCCTGCAAGAGATATGGGAATCACCGAAGAGGATGTAAAATGTGCCGGAAGTATCTTGGGAAGCTATGGCGCAAAGAAAACAAAAAAGATTCAGGATGACTATATGGCAAAACAGCCTCATCATATACCGATGCTTTTTATGATGGATGTCATTCATGGAATGAAGACAATTTTCCCGGCGCCTATAGCACAGGGAGCAGCATTTGATCCAAACATCGCAAAGATGGCTTGCGATATAGCTGCAAGGGAAGCTGCCGTAACCGGGCTTCACTGCACTTTTTCTCCGATGGTTGACCTTGTCAGGGATGCAAGATGGGGAAGGGTTGTCGAGTCAACAGGTGAGGATCCTTATCTCAATTCACTATATGCAAAGGCTTCAGTTGAGGGATTTCAGGGGGAGAGCGGAGATCTCACCGAGAAATTCAAGATAGCAAGCTGCGTAAAACATTTTGCAGGATACGGTGCTGCTGAGGCAGGAAGAGACTACAATACCGTAGAGATGTCGAGACCTGCGTTCAGAGAGTATTATTTGAAGAGCTACAAGGCCGGAATAGATGCAAAAGCAGCCCTTGTCATGACCAGCTTCAACACGGTTGAGGGAGTACCTGCAAGCGCAAACAAATGGCTTATGAGAGATATACTTCGAAAAGAGATGGGATTTGACGGAGTTCTTATCTCAGACTATGCGGCTATCGAGGAGACAATCTATCACGGAGTGAGCGAGGACAAGAGGGAAGCTGCGAAGAAATGTATAGAGGCCGGAGTTGACATCGATATGATGTCGAACTGCTATGCCGCAAATCTCAAAAAACTTGTCGAGGACGGCGAAATAGATGAAAAGCTTATCGACGAGGGTGCGCTTAGAGTTCTCGAACTCAAGAACAAGCTTGGACTTTTTGAGAATCCGTACAAGGATGCGGATGAGAAACTTGAAAAGACAATGATTCTCTCAGAACCGCACAGAATTGCGGCGAGGGAGGCAGCTGCAAGAACCTTCGTGCTCTTGAAAAATGATAAGGACGATTCCGGTTTTTCAGTTCTTCCGCTCAGAGAAGAAAAAAAGACCGCATTTATCGGACCTTTCGTGGACAGCAAAGACATAATGAGCTCATGGGCAGTCACAGGTGATGTTTCATCCTGTGTATCAGTAGGTCAGGCTGCCAGAGAGAATTTTGGAAAAAAGGTTCTTTTTGCAAAAGGCTGTGAGATATTGGGTGATGATGTGCATGTTCCAAGTTTTATGGGAGAGGTACATTATCCGCAGACCGAAGAAGAAAAAGAAAAGCTTTTCGCCGAGGCAGTTGAACTCGCAAAGACGGTTGAGAACGTGGTTCTTTTCCTCGGGGAGGACACATCTCAGACAGGAGAGGCCGCAAGCCGTGGTTTCCTTGATATACCTGAGGTTCAGAGCGAGCTTCTTAAAAGAGTGCATGCCGTAAACAAAAATATCGCAGTTGTTCTTTTTACGGGCAGACCGCTCGACCTTCGAGAGGTAAGCAAGCTCTCAAGATCGATACTTGTTGTATGGAGACCGGGAACAGAGGGAGGTCATGCGATAGTTGACGTTCTCACCGGCAAGAGAGGCCCATGCGGAAAACTTCCGATGAGTTTTCCATACTGTGTTGGACAGGAGCCTATACATTATGATAGACTTGCAACCGGACGATTTGCCGAGCCGGGAACAAAGGAAAAGTTCAAATCGAGATACATTGATATGCCGACTGAACCTTTGTATCCATTTGGATTCGGCCTCACATATACAGACATTACAATGTCAGAGGTAAAACTTGACAGGAACGAGATGACAAAGGATGGAAAGATAACCGCCACTGTCACCTTAAAGAACATCGGAGACGTTGTAGGTGTGGAGACGTTGCAGCTTTATATTAAGGATGTAAAGGCATCGATAGCAAGACCTATGAGACAGCTCAAGGGCTTCGAGAAGGTTGAGCTTATGCCGGGCAATGCCAGAGAAATAGGATTTGAAATTACCGCTGACAAGCTTTCTTTTGTCGACGGAGACGGAAATGAAGTTTTGGAAAAAGGAGATTTTGAAGTATACGTGGGATTCGATTCCACAACTGAGAACAAAGCTTCTTTTGTACTTAAATAAATGAACGCGGAGGTATTATGAAAGGTTTTCTGCCGGTCTCAAAAAAGGATATGGAAGAGCGTGGATGGGACTGCGTGGATTTTGCTTTCGTTACGGGTGATGCATATGTGGATCACTCGTCGTTTGGACCTGCTGTTATAAGTCGTGTGCTTGAAGCGCATGGCTTTCGCGTGGGCATGATACCTCAACCCGATTGGAAGGATGACAAGAGTATAGACGTTTTCGGGAGACCGAGACTTGGCTTTTTGATATCTGCGGGAAATATGGATTCTATGGTAAACCATTATACAGTGTCAAAGAAAAGGCGCCATAACGACGCCTACACACCGGGAGGAGTCGCCGGTAAAAGACCGGATCATGCGACCGTGGTTTACGGGAATCTCATAAGAAAAACATACAAAGACGTACCAATCATAATAGGTGGAATAGAGGCCAGCTTAAGGAGACTTGCACATTATGATTATTGGTCGGATTCCATAAAGAGAAGTGTGCTCCTCGATTCACAGGCGGACATTTTGTCCTATGGAATGGGGGAGAGAAGCACAGTTGCGATTGCAGAAGCTCTCGATTCCGGGATTGATGTGAAGGATATTACTTTTATAGACGGAACCGTGTACAAGACAAAAGATCCGGAAAGTGTATATGATGCTATCACACTTCCTTCTTTTGAGGAGATAAAAGAAAACAAACTAAAATACGCAGAAAGTTTCAATATTCAGTATGAGAATACGGATCCTTTCACAGCAAAAAGAATGGTAGAACCGTACGGAAACATATATGTTGTGCAGAATCCGCCGTCGAAACCTTTGAGTGAGATAGACATGGATGATGTTTATGACCTTCCGTATATGAGAACCTATCATCCGATGTATGAGCCGTTTGGCGGAGTGCCTGCGATAAATGAGATAAAATTTTCGCTTACCAGCTGCAGAGGATGCTTTGGTGGATGCAGCTTTTGTGCGCTGACTTTTCACCAGGGACGAATAGTCCAGGTCAGAAGCCACGAGTCGATAATAAAAGAGGCGAAACAGATGACCGAGGAACCCGATTTTAAAGGATACATACATGATGTCGGGGGGCCAAGCGCAGAGTTCAGGGGACCATCCTGCGACAAGCAGTTGACGAAGGGCGTCTGCAAGCACAAGCAGTGCCTGTTTCCGAAACCATGTGAGAATTTGAAGGTCGACCACAGCGATTATCTTTCTCTTTTGAGAAAATTAAGAAAGTTGCCGAAGGTCAAAAAGGTGTTCATAAGGTCGGGAGTGAGATTTGACTACTCGATGGCTGACAAGGATGACACTTTCATGGTGGAGATGTGCAAATACCATGTAAGCGGACAGCTCAGAGTCGCTCCGGAGCATGTCTCCGACAACGTTTTAAAACTCATGGGAAAACCATCAAATGACGTGTACAATGCCTTTGTAAAAAAATATATGAAGATAAATGACAGGCTCAAGATGAAGCAGTTTATCGTGCCTTATCTGATGTCTTCACATCCGGGTTCAAAGCTTGAAGATGCGATCACACTCGCAGAATATATACGGGATATAGGATATATGCCGGAGCAGGTGCAGGATTTTTATCCGACGCCATCCACAATATCGACCGTTATGTATTACACCGGCGTGGATCCCAGAAATATGAAGAAGGTTTATGTTGCCACAAATGTGCATGAAAAAGCTATGCAGAGGGCACTTTTGCAATACAAAAACCCGGCGAACTATGACCTTGTTCATGAGGCATTAAAGAAAGCCGGAAGGGATGATCTGATAGGCTTTGATGAAAAATGTTTAATCTACCCGAGAAAGGGTTATGCAAAAAAGAAAACATCGGAAGTTCATAAAGGCAAAAACAAGAACACAAACGATTCAAACAGAAATATAAAGAAGATTGCAAACGATTCAAACAGAAATAAGAAGAAAAACACAAATGATAAGAGGCACAGAAAATGACTTTTAAACCGGAAGCTGATAAATGTATTGTAAACAGAGGAAATCTTACGAATTTAAAGAGATTTATAAAGAGAGCCAAAGACAGTGAGAAACTTACTGTAGGTTTTCTCGGTGGCTCGATAACACAGGGATTTGCCTCGACTGCCGCAGACAAGTGTTATGCGTACAGAGTTTACGATAAGATAAAGAAGAATTACAAAAACGAAAACATAAAATACATAAATGCCGGAATCGGCGCCACAGACTCGGAGTTTGGTTGTGCCAGGGTTGAAAGCGATATTTTGGCATATGAGCCGGACCTTGTCATTGTGGAATTCTCAGTCAATGATGAGAGTGACCCTCACTATTTTGAAACCTACGAGGGACTTATAAGAAGAATAATATCCCACAATGAAAAGACCGCCGTGCTTCTTGTCTTTTCCGTTTTTTATGATAGCGGAAAAAATGCGGAGAGAATACACAGAAAAATAGCAAGACATTATATGCTTCCCGCAGTCAGCATGAGAAGCGGAATTTATGAGCTTATGCTCGAGGGAAAAATGGAAAATACAGACATCACAGCCGATAATTTGCACCCGAATGATACAGGGCATGGATATATGGCTGATGTCATTTGGACCGTGTTTGATTTTGCAGAAGAGGATGCTACTGAGGAAGAACCTAAACATACTCTTCCTTCACCGCTCACCGAAAATTCCTATGCTCACAGTGTGAGATACAAGAATAAGGATGAGTTTGCCGTTAGCTTAAATGAAGGATTTTTACCGGACACCAGGGAACAGAAAGAGGTTTCGGACTGCTTTAAGGGTGGTTGGATCTCCGGAGATTCGGGGGATAGAATCGTTTTTAATATTGTTGGGTCAACTTTTGCCGCACAATATATGAGGACTATTCACAGACCTGCACCTATTGTCAAGGTGTATGTCGATGAGGATTACGAAAACGGTGTCGTATTGGATGCATCATTCGACGAGGATTGGGGAGACAAACTTTCTTTGACAACGATAGCGAAGAATCTTCCTTACAAAGCTCACAAAATTGAGTTTGAGACAGTTGAATCCTTTATCGAGTGGGATCCCGATACCGAAGAATTATATACTAAGGAGGGAAGCCCATTTATGTTGGTTTCAGTGGTTGCAAGTGACAATAAGGAGAGGGAGATAATTCATCTCGACCCCGTTTGTACGCACAATATCTGGGGAGGAACAAAACTCAGAGAAGACTTTGGTTATGATTACGAGGGAGACGACCTCGGAGAGTGCTGGGGTATCTCGGCTCATCCGAACGGAGACGGAGTGGTTAAGAACGGAAAA
This sequence comes from Lachnospiraceae bacterium, assembly GCA_024695665.1. Classification (GTDB taxonomy): domain Bacteria; phylum Bacillota; class Clostridia; order Lachnospirales; family Lachnospiraceae; genus JAILHT01. The sequence goes on along the minus strand of JAILHT010000075.1, from coordinate 13,375 downwards.
TATAAAGGTATGCATCTTTCCGAACTTTTTAAAAACCATCCCGAACTTTTTAACAATGACGGCAGTGAGGACAGATTTCCTCTTCTCACAAAGATAATAGATGCAAGGGACGATCTTAGTATTCAGGTTCATCCGGATGATACATATGCTGGTGAGAACGAGAACGGTTCTCTCGGAAAGATGGAATGCTGGTATGTTCTCGATGCCCCTGAAAACGCAACTCTTGTTGCAGGGCACAACGCAAAGTCAAAAGATGAACTCGTATCGATGATAAACGAGGGTAGATGGAATGATTTCATAAGGGAGATACCTGTAAAAAAAGGAGATTTTATACAGATTGATCCGGGAACGGTACATGCCATAAAGGGAGGCATACTGCTCCTTGAAACTCAGCAGAACTCGGACATTACTTACAGAGTGTACGATTATGACAGACTTCAGAACGGGAAGAAGAGAGAACTTCACGTCAAGAAGAGCATAGATGTCATAACTGTTCCGGCGAAGTCGGCGGAGGATTCCGTGCTTCATTTTGCGGACACAAAAAAAGATACACTTGTGAAAATGTACGAATGCAAATATTATAAGGTGTACAAGGCAGATGTAGAGAAATCTTTGGAGATAGATTTGCCTGCAGACTATGTTCTTTTGTCTGTGACCGAGGGAGAAGGCGCAATAGACGGGGACCGCATCAAAAAGGGAGATCATATGATACTTCCAAACGGATACGGAAAGGCTGTTGTCACGGGAGATTTACAGATTATTTTATCTACAAAATAGGAGGATATCAGATATGTTGTTAGGTGGTATTGAAGCCGGCGGAACAAAAATGGTTTGCGCAGTTGGAGATGAGAACGGAAACCTTTTGGACAGAGCATCATTTCCTACAAGAGAGCCGAAGGAGACCTTTGAGGATCTTTTGAATTACTTTAAAAAATATGAGATAGAGGCACTTGGAATCGGATGTTTTGGTCCGATTGACCTCAACAGAAATTCAAAGACATACGGATACATCACAAAGACTCCTAAGCTTGCGTGGGCAGATACCGATTTTGTCGGAGTTTTCAAGAAAGAGCTCAATGTACCTGTAGGATTTGACACTGATGTAAACGGTGCAGTGCTCGGAGAGGTTACATGGGGAGCCGCAAAAGGACTTGACTCCGCAATATATATCACAATAGGAACCGGTGTAGGAGTAGGTGTTTATTTGAACGGCGGACTTCTTCACGGACTTGTTCATCCGGAGGGAGGGCATATCATCCTTGCCAGACATCCTAAGGATACATACGAAGGAAAATGCCCGTTCCACAAGAACTGTATGGAAGGAATGGCAGCAGGCCCTGCTATCGAGGCACGTTGGGGAAAGAAAGGCTATGAACTTGCCGACAGACCTGAAGTGTGGGAGATGGAAGCATACTACATAGGACAGGCAATAGCTGATTACATTGTAACCTATTCTCCTGAGAAGGTTATTCTCTGGGGTGGAGTAATGCATCAGGAGCAGCTCTTTGACATGGTAAGAAAAGAGACCGTAAGACAGCTTGCAGGATATGTTCATCATGATGCAATCCTCAAGGATATCGACAATTACATTGTCGCTCCGGGACTCGGAGACGACCCGGGAATCAAGGGAGCAATACGTCTCGGATACCTTGAACTCAACAGATAATAGGATATTGGTTAAGAATTGTAAGGCGTGGCGTTAGTCACGCCTTTTCAAGTGAATACGGTATTGTCATTTTTTTTATAAACATAATACAGGTGATAAGCTGGATTCGCGCCGGCGATGAATAGATAAAAGGGTAATATATGTTGGATTCGCGCCGGCGATGAGTAGATAAAAAGGGTAATATATGTTGGATTCGCGCCGGCGATGTGTAGATAAAATGGTGATTCGGGTGGGAGTTGTATGCTTGAAATACGCTTGAAATATGTCGTTCAGGCTCATATATAAAAAAATCTAAATCTGAGCTGTAAAAAAACGACTTTTTGCGTGATATATAGACATTTTTTTAGAGTTTTACCGCTCAATTCATGTCTATTCATATTCTGAGCGGTACTGCATTAGGACAAACCATCATTTTTACAGTTCAAACCTATGAATTCTATACTTGTGAGCCTGAATAGTTTTCCTCGAAGCAATTAAAATCAATCAAAACAGGCAATTTATCAGGCTTATTTTATGATATTTTGCTGGATGAGCCGTATTTTTGCTCAGTCAGAAAAAATTATACCTCCCCAGCACCTATAAGTGCCGGCGGGTGCGGGGGGTATGACAAACTATACTCGGACTGGGAATAAGCTTCGGCTTGAGAAAAAACGCTCAGCGAGTATTGACCAAATCACAATACATGGCAAACGAACCATTTTTTTATAATGCACTAAGAGTTAATACATTCATTTGGGCAAAATATAAGCCAAGATAATTTTAAGAGTCTCCGGATCCGGTTTCCGTCAAGTCATAAAACATCTTGGCTTTTAAATAATAGTTTTAAATTCCGGGAAGTATATAAATCCCACGATCCCGCGTGACAATACTGTTAGTACAACATCATCTTATGAATAATGCAAGGGAAAAAAACTTTATAAAATGTTTATAAAATATATATTTAATTTCGTGGAAAATGGAATATTTTAAGATTAAAATTAATACCGAATTGCGAAAAAACAAAGGGGACAAAAGGAGCAGTTAAATGGAAGAGAATGTGCTTGCATTGCGCAAGAAAAAGAAGAAGAGAAACAGAATCATAATCATTGTTGTGATAGTGCTTATACTCGCTATCCTTGTCGGATCGTGTATAAACTCCTCACAGAAGGCCGCAGAGGCACTTATGAATCAGGTTACCACAGATACCGTAACAACACGTTCATTGGTCAGCTCGGTTGGTACTAGCGGAAAAATCATAAGCTCAAATTCAAAGAATCTGACAGTCAATCTTACAGGCGTTGATGTGAGCCGCGTGGATGTCGAAGTAGGAGATGTAGTAAATGCAGGAGACGAACTTTTGGCATTTGACACATCTGATATAGAAGAAAATCTTGAGGCTGCCAAAGATGCTTTAAATACAGCTGAGACGCAGGCTACAAATACTGTCGAAGATGCGCAAAGAGCATTGGATGATGCACAGAGAACAAGGGATTATTCGGTTACGAGCGCAAACGCTTCGGTGACTAATGCATACAATACATATCAGTCAGCGATAAACTCATACAACAAGGGTATGGAAAAACTAAACGAGTTACAGAGTGATGCTGACAAGGCAAAAACGAAAAAAGAAGATGCCAAAACAGACTATGATAACGCTAAAAGTGCAGCAGAGAGCGCAAAGAGCGATTATGAGAGCGCATCTGATGACGATAAGTCCGCTAAGAAGACGGCTTACGAGACAGCAAAAGCCGCAAAAGAGACAGCCAAAGCGACTTATGAGGCTGCAAAGACTGCATATGAGACCGCCAAAACTGCAGTCGAGACTCAGCAGAGTACCTGTGACGGCTTGTACAGTACTATGATATCTGCTCAGGCAGCATATGAGGCTTCAATAAGAGATTATGACAATACAGTCTCTGCCCAGGACAGCTCGGTTCAGGGAGCTGCAAACTCACTTGAGACAGCAAAAGCCAGTGCCGCTTCTTCGACAGATACTTCGGAGACGACCGTAAAAACATACGAGACTCAGCTTGAGGACGGAGTTCTTACAGCTCCATTTGCGGGAACTGTGACCGCCGTAAATTATGAGGTAGGAGATACTTACACCGCAGGAGCAACTCTTGTTACACTTCAGGATTGCACAACATATGAGATTGAGGCGAATGTCGGAGAGTATGACATAAGCAACATTGAACTCGGACAGAAAGTCTTGATCAAGACTGATGCGACCGGAGATGAGGAACTCACCGGTACGGTTTCATTTATTTCACCTGTATCAACGACCACAGAATCAAGCTCGGCACTTGCGACTACATCCTCGACAAGTCTTACAGGATCGTCGACGACCGTATCAAGTGCAACCTACAGAATAAAAGTTGCACTTGATGAGCAGAATGAGAAGTTGAGACTTGATATGAGTGCAAGCCTCAGCATTATTTTGGAGTCACATGATGATGTTTTGACCGTTCCTTACAATGCTATATATACATTGGATGATGGAAGTACGGTAATAAAAGAACAGATTGAAAATGAGGACGGAACGACAGAGACAAAAGATATTCCTGTAACTGTTGTTATGGAGAGCAATTATTACTCTGAGATAACAGGAGACGAGGTCGTTGACGGAATGACAGTTCTTGTACAGGAAGAGAATTCTTCGATGGAAGAACTCATGCAGTTAATGATCGATGAGGGAGGCTTTTAATGAGCGACGGTAGAACAGTTATCAGCCTGGAGAATATCATCAAGAGATTCTATGTCGGAAAGCCAAATGAATTACAGATTTTAAACGGTATTTCACTCGAGGTCAAAGAAGGAGAGTTTGTCTCTATAGTCGGTGCGTCCGGATCGGGAAAGACAACACTCATGAATGTCATAGGTCTTTTGGACAGACCGACTGAGGGAAAATATATAATTGACGGTGTTGATATCGATCAGGCGGATGATGACGAACTTTCTTATATAAGAAATCAAAAGATTGGGTTTGTCTTCCAGACATACAACCTGATACCTAAGACAAATGCACTTAAAAATGTGGAGCTTCCGATGATGTATGCCGGAGTTTCCATGAACGAGAGAAGAAAAAGAGCCGAGGAGCTTTTAAAAATAGTAGATATGCAGGAGAGAATGGAGCATCTTCCGGAGGAACTTTCCGGAGGACAGAAGCAGAGAGTTGCAATAGCAAGATCAATCGCAAACAATCCTGCAATCGTGCTTGCCGATGAGCCTACGGGAGCGCTCGATTCAAAAACCGGACGAAGTGTTATGGATCTTTTTCACAAATTGAACGTGGAGCAGGGAAAGACCATCATTCTTATCACCCATTCAAATGAATTGGCAGAGGAGACTGACAGAATAATAACCTTGAAGGACGGAAGCATAATAGGAGAGCGCGAGGGTACGGACAAGAGATGGATGAAGACTCTTGAGACTTCTGAAACCAGCGAGACCTCAGAAACCGGAGAGATCTCCGAAAACAAAGAGACCTCCGAAAAAGAGTCATCTGAATATAAAGGGGAGGAAAAATAATGCTTATTGAGAATCTGAGATTGGCCTTTACCAGTCTCAAGGCGAACAAATCAAGGGCATTTTTGACCATGCTTGGAATCATTATCGGTATAGCCAGCGTTATCGCGATAATGACAGTCGGAAATTCCCTTACAAACAGTGTCTCCGAGTCAATGCAGGATCTCGGAGCAAACAATATAACTGTGTACATCACACAGAGAAATGATGATGCCGAGACGAAGGAGGATGGAACCACCTTCGGAAAGGTTAGCTATTCATCCGAGATTACAGAGGATGACTATATAACTGATGAGATGATCTACTCTATGGTGGACAATTTCAAAGATGAGATAGAAGCAATATCCGCAGAGGAGTCGGTTGGAACATATACAATGACAAGTGAAGTCGACTCAGAGGATGTAGCTGTTAATATCACCGGTGTAAGTATAGGTTATTTTAAAGCGAATTCTTATACCATGCTTGCAGGCGAGACGATAGACAAGGATGCTCTCTCCAATGCGAGAAATGCCGCTGTTGTATCAAATGATTTTGTTGAAGACATGTGGGGGGTATCAGAGTCAGATGCAGTGGGAAAGGATTTTACCTTAAAGATAAACAACGAGGACGTGACATATACCATAGTCGGAGTGTATGAGAATGAGCAGAACAGTGTAGTAATGATGGGAAGTGCGGCGACAAGTGTATTCATACCTTTGACAACCGCACAAAACTTTAACCATACAAAAAATTATTCCTCCATATCAGTGGTATCAAAAGTAGGAGTGGATTCGGACAAACTTTCGGACAAGATAAAGAGCTATCTTGAAGGATTTTACAGAAGCAACAGATATGTGATGGTTGAGACCTTCAGCATGGCATCTATGGTATCTGTAATGAGTGACATGATGGGTACAATCACACTTGCCATCTCAGTAATAGCGGGAATCGCTCTTCTGGTAGGTGGAATCGGTGTAATGAATATCATGCTGGTATCAATAACTGAGAGAACAAGAGAAATCGGAACGAGAAAAGCACTCGGAGCCACAAACAGCAGTATAAGAACACAATTTATCGTTGAAGCTATGATTATATGCCTTATAGGAGGTATAATAGGTGTAATACTTGGTATAACGATGGGGTATGTTGCGGCAAATTTGTTGGGGTATCCGGCAAGCCCGTCAGTGACAAGCATTATAGGATCGTTGTTGTTCTCCATAGCTATAGGTGTTTTCTTCGGATATTATCCGGCAAACAAGGCGGCAAAAATGAATCCTATCGATGCACTCAGATATGAATAAGATGGGGGATTTATGGAAGCACATGAGATTTTGGAAAAAGTAAAATCGGGCGAGATCTCTGTTGAGGAGGCTTACACATTTTTCAAGAGACAGCCTTTTGAGGAACTCGGAGATTATGCAAAACTCGATATGCACAGAAGAATCAGAAGCGGATTTGCTGAGGTTATCTTTTGCAGCGGCAAGGCAGATGAGTTTTTGTTGAGCATATTTGAGAGGCTGTACAATCAGGACGGAGAGGTCTTCGGCACGAGGTGCGACGAGAGGCAGGCAAGGCTCATACAAAACAAATATCCGATGGCAGTCTATGACAAGGTGTCCGGAATAATAAAAATCGAGAAACCGGACAAGAAGAGAGTAGGCTGTATAGCGGTATGCACTGCCGGCACTGCAGATATAAAAGTTGCCGAGGAAGCAGCACAAACTGCCGAGTATTTCGGAAGCAATGTAAAGAGATTTTATGATGTCGGAGTCAGCGGAATACACAGACTTCTGGCAAAAGTGGATGAGATACAGAGCGCAAACTGCGTGATAGCAATTGCAGGAATGGAGGGGGCGCTTGCATCCGTAATAGGAGGACTTGTAAGCAATCCTGTCATAGCTGTACCTACATCGGTGGGCTACGGCGCAAACATGGGCGGTATATCTGCTCTTCTTACCATGATAAATTCATGCGCCAACGGCATAGCCGTCGTAAATATCGATAACGGCTACGGTGCCGGTTATATGGCAACACAGATAAACAGACTTGCAGTGAGAGAGGGAAAAAATGAATAAGAGTATTTATTTCGAGTGCGAATCGGGGATAAGCGGCGATATGACAGTTGCTGCACTTCTTGATCTTGGGGCAGATGAGGAAGTATTAAAAAAGGTATTAAAAAGCCTTCCTTTGGAAGGATATGAGATAAAGATATCAAGGGTAAAAAAAGCTGGTTTGGATGCCTGCGATTTTGATGTGGTCTTAGATGATGAGATAGACAATCATGATCATGACATGGAATATCTTCACGGTCATGACCATGAGCATAATCACAGTCATGAGGACAATCACGACCATGAGCACCACCATGAACATGAACACCACCATGACCACGAGCACAGTCATGAACATGAACACCATCATGACCATCATCGTCATCTCTCAGACATTCTTGAAATCATTAATGCCGGTGAGATGACAGAAAACGCAAGAAAACTTGCCATAGATATATTCACCGTGCTGGGAAGGGCAGAGGCAAAAGCTCACGGGACAACTTTGGAAGAGGTTCATTTCCATGAGGTGGGAGCAGTAGATTCTATAGTAGATATCGTGGCGGCAGCAGTATGCATGGACAATCTCGGTATTAAGGATGTCATCGTGACAGATATAAAAGAAGGTTGCGGCACTGTTCGTTGTGCACATGGCATACTTCCTATTCCGGTGCCTGCAGTTTCTAACATCGTGGCAGACAATGGACTTGCAATAAGCCCTACATCCGTAAAGGGAGAATTTATCACACCTACCGGAGCGGCTATAGCGGCAGCCTTTAAGACAAAGGACAGCCTTCCGGATACATTTACGATAGAAAAGATAGGACTTGGAGCCGGAAAGAGAAATTACGAGAGACCAAGCCTTCTTCGCACCATGATAATTGTGGACAAAGATGTAAAGAAAGCCAAAGACGACGCATTTGACAGTGATGAGATTTGGAAGCTTGAGTCAAACATAGACGATAGCACAGGTGAAGCCATGGGATTTTGCATGGAGATACTTTTATCCGCAGGTGCTCTTGATGTGAACTATAGTCCGATTTTTATGAAGAAAAACAGACCGGCTTACGAGCTTACTGTTTTGTGCAAAGAAGATAAAATCGATCTGCTCTCCGAAATCATCTTTAAGGAGACCACAACCATAGGCATAAGAAGATGCAAGATGGAGAGAACCATCCTAAAGAGAGAGATGGGCGAGGTTGATACAAAGTGGGGCAAGGTGAGAGCGAAAATCTGTTCATTGGACGGAGCGATGAGATATTACCCGGAGTATGACAGTGTAAAAGAAATCTGTGAGAAAACAGGGGCATCATTTGTAGAAGTAATAAGCGATTTTTACAAGGCTTAGTTTTATAGAAGGACTTAATCGAGGGGAGTTTATGGATAATGATAAACGTGTTGAGCTTTACTCGGCACTTGTAATGGAACTTATGGACGGGATAGATGCCGGAGATTTTAAGGATCCGATGTCGATTCCTGAAAAATACAAGTGGAAACATCTCGAAGCTTTGTTTTTCTTGTCGGATATGCTTAACGGAGGAACAGAGCTTTTTGAGAAAATCCATGATTTTGTTATAAAGTCCGGAGAGCTAAGAATAAAGGAAAAGGCAAAAAACAATGAGAAGATAAAAGTTGCCTTTGAGAGCTATTCATCCGCCCAATGGCCTGCAGAGTATGTGTACAGAAAGCTTAAAAAAGATTCTCGATTTGATGTGAACATATTTGTATCAAAGTTCATAAGCAGAGGTAAAGAGATATCTATAGATAATTATGAGCAGACATATGGTTGGTTCAAGGACAACGGATACTCTGTTTTGCCGGGATATGATATAGAAAAAGATCGCGCTAACACTTGGGCAGATGTGGGAGGTTATCCCGATATACTATATAACCTGTCACTTTGGTATATGGATTTGGAGGAAGCACACAGATTTACTGAGCTGCCGTTATATGTCCTGCCGGGATACATCGATTATGCAATGCTCGTTATCAATGATGAAAAGGAAGAGTATCTAAAATTTGCTCATTATAACAAAGAAATTACCAACCTCTCATGGAAGGTATATAGCGACATAAAAGAGAACTATGACGGCTTTGTGAAATATGAGCTTCTCAAAGGTAAAAATGTAAATCTGTCCGGATATACCAAGATGGACTATTTTTATGAAGATCATACATATGACGAGTCTGAAGTGGAAAAACTTTGGAAGATTCCTTGGGGAAGGAAAGTAGGAGATATGAAAAAGGTTATCATAGCTCCGCATCACAGCCTTTCGGATGATGCGCTTTTGCATTTTGCCACTTTTGACAAAAATCTTTGGTTTTTATATTATCTGGCAAAAAAATATCAAAATGAGATAACGTTTGTGTTCAAGCCTCATCCAAATCTTAAGATTGCAGCGGTGAAAGCAGGACTTTTTAAGTCATACGAAGCCTATGACAAATATCTAAAGATGTGGGATGAACTTCCGAATGCAAAAGTGGTCAATGAAGCTTCATATTTGGAATACTTTGACACTTCGGACGCGATGATATTGGACAGCTGTTCATTTATCGTTGAATACATGTATACCGGAAAGCCATATTTATTCCTGAAAAGAGACAGACAAAATTTTACAGAAACCGGAAAGAAAATACTTGATTCCCAGTATACTGCAGATGGAGAGGACTACATAAATATAGAGAAATTTGTAGAAGAGATAGTCTTAAAGGGAGGCGATGTCAAAAAGGAGCTTAGACAAGATGTCTTTGCAAAGGAATTAGACTATATGCATATAAACGGAAAGCTTGCTTCCGATGTGATCGTAGAGGATGTATTAAAATTGCTGGACTAAACTAAATTATATCTTTTGCTATATCGATAAATTTCTTAAGCTCCCCTGAAATCCATTTGTCTTTGTGAGTGATAAGTAGGGAATAGACATCGAAGGACATGTCAAAATTGACCCTTTCAAACGCGTGAGTCATAAGCTCTTTTCTCGCCGTATTTTCAGGGATGAGACAAAGCCCAAGGCCGGTGGAGGCATTTTCCTTTAACGTTTCGGTCGAATTGCTCTCCAAGGCAATATCGACATCTATGCCAAGGGAGACCATCCTGTCCATAAAAAGGTGGTTGTAACAGCAGGATTTGTCCGGCAAAAGAAACTGGGTATCGGACAGACGATCTTTTGTAATACGGTTCGAACCGGAAAAATCATGAGAATAGGCAGACAGAAGCACAATATTCTGTCTGCTTTTTTTGTGCACGAAAAAATTTGATCCCAACGAATCAAAAGGTGACATCACAAGGGCAGCATCAATCTGATGTGTCTTAAGCATATCGAGAGGATTCGAGTTTTCCTCGTATCCGGTTTGATTCGGGAGAATATCGTAAAGCCTTACGATTTTTACCTTCATATCGGGACAGACAAAATGAAACTCCTTAAGTATCTGCGGAAGAAGAGTGTTACAAAGTATATCAGATATGCCGATAACAATCTTTCCGGTCTTTTTGCTGCCTTCGTTTGAATAAAGATTTTTTATATCTTCTTTTACGGAGAGCATTCTGTTTGCGTAAGGGATGAGCATCTCTCCCTCGTGAGTCAGGGAGATGTTTTTTGCGATACGCTCAAACAGTTTTACGCCAAGCTCAGCCTCAAGATCCTTTATCTGGTTTGTGACAGCCGATTGGGCTATCCCCAAAGTTTCAGCCGTTCGTGTGAAGTTCAATTCCTTCGACAAAAGCTTAAAAGTTTCCATCTGTTTTAGAGTCATAGCTTATAAATCCCCCACGAAAATTTGAATAATATAATAAATATATCATAAATACAAAAACAATGCAAAAAATAGATAATAAAACAGGGCTGTTCTTAATAAATATTCATGAAATAACAAAAAATTTTCATCTTTCGATTTACTCTGAAAAAAATTTTCGTTACTCTTTCAATGTTGCGTCGCAGGGATTTTATGCGGGGTATGAATTAAGATACAAAGGAGAATGAAAATGGAACGTGAATTGACAGAGATCCGTTGGCACGGACGTGGCGGTCAGGGCGCAAAGACAGCGGCATTGCTTTTGGCTGACGTCGCTTTCTCAATAGGAAAACACGTACAGGGCTTTCCTGAGTACGGCCCGGAGAGAATGGGAGCGCCGATTACGGCATATGACAGAATAAGCAATAACAAGATCAGAGTGCACTCCAATATTTACGATCCTGATTTTGTTGTGGTGGTGGATGACACTCTGCTCCATACCGTTGATGTGACAAACGGACTCAAGGAGGACGGTGCAATCCTTGTAAATACCGACAAGGACAAATCCGAGATAACACCCTTTTTAAAAGGATATAAAGGAAAAGTTTACACGATAGATGCGAGAGATGTCAGCATGAGAACATTGGGAAAATATTTCCCAAACACACCGCTCCTTGCTGCGGTCGTAAAAATATCAAATCTTATGAGCGAAGATGTATTTTTGTCGGAGATGGAGAAATCTTTAAAGCATAAATTCGCAAAGAAACCTGAGGTTTTGGACGGAAATATGAAGGCGCTCAAACTCGCACTTGAGGAGGTAGTATAGTGGGACTTAAAGCAAATCAGATAAATGAAAATACGAGATGGCAGGATCTGACATTAGGTCTTCAGATATATGAGCCGAAGACATCGGAAGGATTTATGACGGGTGAGTGGAGAACAGCAACTCCTGTACTTGATACCGCAAAATGCAAAAACTGTCTTCTCTGCGTTGCGTACTGTCCGGATTCAAGCATACCGGTAAAGGACGGAAAGAGAGAGGATTTTGATCTTGATCACTGTAAAGGCTGCGGGATATGCGAAGCTGCCTGCCCTTTTAAAGCTATAACCATGAGGGAGGGAAAATAATATGTCAATAAAAGAGAGAATGTCCGGAAATGAAGCTGTGGCGTATGCCATGAAGCAGATAGATCCGGATGTAATGCCGGCCTTCCCTATAACACCGTCGACCGAGCTTCCGCAGAATGTTGCAAATTATATAGCAAACGGACAGATGACTACCGAGTTCATCCCGGTAGAGAGTGAGCATTCAGCTATGAGTGCGGCAATAGGAGCTGAGGCGGCGGGAGCCAGAACGATGACAGCGACCTCCTCCGCGGGGCTTGCTTTTATGTGGGAGATGCTCTATGTTGCATCATCGAGCCGTCTTCCTATAGTTATGGCGGTGGTAAACAGAGCATTGACCGGCCCTTTAAATATAAACTGTGAACATTCCGATTCAATGGGAGCCAGAGATTCGGGATGGATTCAGATATATGCGGAGAACAATCAGGAAGCTTATGACAACTTTCTGCAGGCTTATAGAATAGCCGAGCATGAGGATGTCATGACACCGGTTATGATATGTCAGGACGGATTTATCGTAAGTCATGGAGTTGAGAACATTGAACTTATCGAGGATGACAAGGTGAAGGCCTTCGTAGGCGAGTACAACCCGAAGCACAGCCTTTTAAACGGACCTATGGCAGTCGGACCTTATGCGACCTCTCCATACGGAATGGAGGCAAAGAGAGCACAAGCCGAGGGCGTGAACAGAGCAAAAGATGTGATCGTGGCCGTCGGCGAGGAATTCGGAAAAATGTCGGGCCGCTCATACGGACTCTATGAAGGATACTGCCTCGAAGATGCAGACTATGTGATCGTTGCAATAGGTTCTGCCTGCGGAACGACAAAGGATGCAATCGATGAGATGAGAGCCGAGGGAAAGAAGGTAGGCCTTTTAAAGGTGAGAGTATTCAGGCCTTTCCCGGCGAAAGAACTCACAGATGCGCTTAAGAATGCAAAAGCAATCGCCATCATGGACAGGGCGGAGAGCTACTCAAGCCAGGGTGGACCGCTTGCGGCAGAGCTTTCTGCAGCACTTTTTGCAGCAAAGAGCAAGGCTGAGGTCAAAAAGATAGTCTACGGCTTGAACGGAAGAGATTATCGTGTCGAGGATGCAAAAAATGTTTATGCAGAGCTTGAGAGAATAGCTAAAGAAGGAAATGACGATCCGTTTGAATATACATATATAGGACTCAGAGAATAAGGAGGAAGATGCAATGAATTACAGAGAGATACAAAACAGAGAAGAGCGTCTTGCTCCGGGACACAGAATGTGCGCCGGCTGCGGAGGAACGATAGCCGTAAGAAACGTGCTTAAAGCATTACACCCGGGCGATAAAGC
>JAILHT010000061.1 GCA_024695665.1 Lachnospiraceae bacterium | reverse complement strand
GACGGGAATGATCCCGTCTGCCTGTTTGTTTTATTTGTCAAAAACCTGTTTGTTTTTGCGTTTTTAAAGTCTTGTCTCAACGAAGATCTCGTAGATTGCTTTTATAGCTGTCTCGAAATCATCATTTGAAACACCGATTATGATATTGAGCTCTGAAGAACCCTGATCGATCATTCTTACATTTACCTTCGCATGTGCAAGCGCCGAGAATATTCTTCCTGCCGTACCTCTTGTGGATCTCATACCACGGCCAACTACCGCGATGAGTGCAAGGTTGCTCTCCACATCGAGTACATCAGGATGTGTATATCTCTGGATTGCAGCGAGAACCTGCTGCTCTTTTCCTTCAAACTCCTCCTGGTGGACCATAACAGTCATTGTGTCAATTCCGGAAGGCATATGCTCAAATGATATTCCGTTCTCCTCAAAAGCTGACAGTACTTTTCTTCCGAATCCAACCTCCGAGTTCATCATATCTTTATCGATATTTACAGCTACAAAGCCCTTTCTTCCGGCCACACCTGTTATCGTGAATTCCGGCTGATGGCAGGTGCTTCCTACGATGAGTGTTCCCGGATCTTCCGGTGCGTTTGTATTTTTGATATTGATAGGTATATTTGCTTTTCTCACAGGGAAGATTGCATCCTCATGAAGCACCGAAGCCCCCATATAAGAAAGCTCTCTGAGTTCTTTGTATGTTATTACGGATATTGTAGCCGGGTTGTGCACAATACGCGGATCTGCAACCATAACTCCCGATACATCCGTCCAGTTCTCGTAGACATCTGCGTGAGCAGCCCTTGCAACGATAGAACCTGTTATATCTGATCCTCCTCTTGAGAATGTGACTACGGTTCCGTCTGCCTTTGCTCCGAAGAATCCCGGGATGACAGCCTTATCTGTCTTCTCAAGTCTCTTTCTCAAGATATTGTTTGTAGTCTCGGCATCAAAGTTTTCTCCATCATCAAAACGAATGACCTCAACAGGATCGATAAATTCAAACCCGAGGTAATTTGCCATGATTATACCGTTCAAATACTCGCCTCTTGATGCTGCATACATTTTTCCGGCATGGTTTGCAAACATTTCCTTTATGGTTTTGAATTCATTATCAAGGCTCACATTGAGATGGAGTCCGTTTATGATTGAATCGTATCTCTCTTTAATCTTCTTGAGCTGAGGTGTAAAATCTTCATCTGCCTCAGCCTTTGCATAGCAGGCATAAAGCATGTCGGTTACTTTTGTATCCTTGCTGTTTCTTTTTCCCGGTGCGCTCGGTACTACATATCTCCTCGTCTCATCCGCTCTGATTATGTCTCCGACTTTTGAAAACTGTGTAGCGCTAGCGAGAGAGCTTCCGCCGAACTTTACTACTTTCTTCATTTCTTTGTATCTCCTGGACCTATCTTTTCTTTTATTTTAAGCAACTCTTATCATGCCGAGCACAACGCCAAGCTTAGCTGCTTTATCTGTGTATTCTTCTTCGCTCATTGCCTCTGTCACAAAGCCAACCTCACCGGTGACTCCTTCGGCCTCAATGAAAGTCACATTGTCGAATGCTTTTTTTACATCTTCCTTCGTTGCCGTAGTTCTGACAAAATATTTGTTTACGCTCTTCTTGTAATCGAGGAGTTCTTTTTTCTCCCCGCTCCATTCTACCCAGATGTTTCTGTCGAGATGCTTTGCTATGTCGACAACATCAGATACAACCGCAGAGGCTGTAGGAAGTTTTCCCGCACCGCTTCCGTAGAACATTGCATCTCCGAGCACGTTTCCATGAACAAATATCGCGTTGAACACGCCGTTTACAGGGTAAAGCGGATGTGTAGCATCTATCATGTAAGGCGCAACCATAGCTATGTATCCGTCATCCTGTTTTTTGCTGGATGCAAGAAGCTTTATCGCGCGCCCCATCGCTTTCGCATATTTTATATCTGTCGCAGTTATCTTTGTGATTCCTTCTGTGTGAATATCTGTAAAATCAACCTGCTGTCCGCATACCAAAGATGTCAAAATAGCAATCTTTCTGCAGGCATCATATCCTTCTATGTCAGCGGAAGGATCTTTCTCCGCATAACCTTTTGCCTGAGCATCCTTAAGCACATCATCAAACTCGGAACCGTTTGCCGCCATCTGGGTAAGCATATAGTTTGTCGTTCCGTTTAAGATTCCCGTAATCTCCTCTATCTCATCTGCCGTGAGGCTGGAATTTAAAGGTCTGATAATAGGAATCCCGCCTCCTACGCTGGCCTCGAAAAGGAAATTCACATTTTTCTCCTTGGCAAGTGCTATGAGTTCCGCACCTTTCTCAGCTACAAGCGCTTTGTTTGATGTGGTTACATGCTTTCCAGCCAAAAGCATCGCCTTTACGAATGTATATGCAGGCTCAACGCCTCCCATCGTCTCAACAACAACTTTAACCTCAGGGTCATTTACGATTATCTGATAGTCATGAACAATCTTGTCCTGTATAGGATCGCCCTCGAAGTCTCTGAGATCGAGCACATATTTGACACCTATATAATCGCCCGATCGCTTCGCAATGCTCTCTTTGTTGGTATTTAAAACCTCTACTACTCCGGAACCAACTGTTCCGTATCCCATAATTGCTATTTTTATCATCTTATTTGCTCTCCTTGGAAATCCATTTCAAATATGCATTTATGAAAACATCAATCTTGCCGTCAAGAACAGCATCAACGTTTCCCGTCTCCTCACCGGTCCTGTGGTCTTTAACCATGGTGTACGGCTGCATTACATACGATCTGATCTGGCTTCCCCAACCGATCTCCGAAACCTCGCCTCTGATGTCATCGGCCTTTTTCGCATTCTCCTCCTGTTTTAAGAGATAGAGCTTGGCCTTCAACATCTGCATGGCTTTGTCTTTGTTCATATGTTGCGATCTCTCATTCTGACACTGTACGACTATTCCCGTCGGGTAGTGCGTGATTCTGATCGCAGAACTTGTTTTATTGATGTGCTGACCTCCGGCTCCGCTGGATCGGTATGTATCCACACGGATATCCTCGTCTTTTATCTCAATGTCGAGATCCTCCTCAATATCAGGCATAACATCCACCGATACAAACGATGTCTGTCTTTTCCCCGCCGCATTGAACGGAGATATTCTGACCAGTCTGTGCACACCTTTTTCCGATTTGAGATACCCGTATGCATTCTCGCCGTTGACCTGGAAAGTAACCGATTTGATTCCGGCCTCATCACCGTCGAGTTCATCGAGCTCCTCAACTTCAAAACCTTTGTCAGCAGCCCATCTGCTGAACATTCGATACAACATCGACGCCCAGTCACAGGACTCTGTTCCTCCCGCTCCGGCATGAATTGATACGATAGCATTGTCCTTGTCATACTCACCGGAAAGCAAGGTCTTTATACGGATTTTTTCAAAACTCTCAATAAAAGCGGCAAGTTCCTCCTCGACCTCCGGTATGAGATCCTTGTCTTCCTCCTCATCGCCCATGGCTATGAGAGTCTCTATATCTTCAAAACTCTGTGTAAGCTCCGAGAGCACCTGCACATCATCTTTCATGCTCTTGAGCTGTTTCATCTTCTCCTGAGATACAACAGGATCGTCCCAAAAATCAGGGGCCTCCATCTCTTTCTCAAGTTCTTCTATCTTTCGCTCTTTATTGGCGAGGTCAAAGTGAATCCCTCACTTCCACCAATGGTTCTCTGTACGAGTTGAGCGTAAATTTGAACTGATCAAGTTCAACCATTGTGTCACCTTCTTTCCTCATCTGAATAAAGTGGCCTTTATATTTTTAACTTTTTATAGTTTAAGCCTACTTATACTTAATGTCTACTTATAATTAATGTTTATTTATTACTTTTTGATACGATTCGGCATAATATCCTATTTTGATTTCATTTTGAATGAAATTTTATTCACTTTCACTTTCAAATACTTCGATTGCCTTCATGATCTGATTGTCCTTGGTGTAATCGAAATCCGCATCCGTATCACCGCTGTACTCATATTCGAGCTCAATATCCGGATCTATCCCTTTTCCGTGTATGCAATCACCGTTCGGTGTATAATAAGTCGCCGTCGTAAGTTTTATCGCGTCATTGTCACTGAGCGGATAGATGGTCTGAACTATTCCTTTTCCGAAGGTTGTTGTTCCTATGAGAGTTGCTACATTATAATCTCTCAAGGCTCCTGCCAGAATCTCAGAAGCACTTGCGCTGTAACTGTTCATAAGAACACAGATATCACACATCATAAAAGTGTCTCCCGAGGATGTATAATCTTTTCTGTTGCCGTACTTGTCCTCCGTATAAACAACAACTCCTTCAGGGAGAATATAATCAAGGATCTCAGTCGCAGCGCTCACAAGTCCGCCTGTATTTCCTCTTATATCAATGATCATCTTCTGCATGCCGGACGCGTTCAATTCGTCAACGGCCTCCTTGAAAGACTCGGCAGTTGCGCTTCCGAAATCGCTTATCTGAATATATCCTATGTCATCCACAAGCATCTCGGAATATACGGTAGGAATATCTATGACTGCCCTCACCATATCGACTTCGACATACGTGCCTTCCGACTCTCTGTACACTTTGACATGTACTGTTGTGCCTTCATCTCCTCGAAGCAGTTTTACAAGTTCTGAGGATTCCATTCCGGTGACATCGGTTCCGTCAACCTCTGCGAATATATCTCCAACCTCAAGCCCCGCAGCCTCGGCAGGTGATCCTTCATATATAAATGATATCGATTCAAGTTCTGTTTCCTTGTCCGTGCTGATACCGGCTCCTATTCCGCCGTAGACCTTCTTTGTGCTGACCTGAAGATTTGCATATGCTTCCTCGTCATAATAGCCTGAATAGTCATCACCTATTCCGGCCACAAGCCCTTCATAGAGTCCTTCTTTTAAATCGGCATCATCCACGTCCTCATAGTAGTACATATCGATATATCCGCTGAGTTCCCCGATTTTTGTTATGGTCTCATCGTCGAGAAGCTCCGTGGTGTATAGTACCGAGGATTGTCCGTTTGCAATCTGCATCCCCGTCTTTTTCTCAACATAGTTTACAATCGGTTTCACGAGAGTCAAAACCAGGCCACAACATACAATGCCTACCAGCACACCGTTTATGAAACTGCCTTTATTTTTCTTTCTCTCTTCATATACTATATCTTCTGTACTTTTGTCTTCCGTAACTTTGTCTTCTGTGATAGGTTCTTCAGTTATCTTATCCTCTGTGTCAAATTCTTCCGTATTTTTTTCTTCGTTCAATGTGTTTCCTTCCTTCAAGCCGCATTATCCGCACTTCCTACTGCAGGTAAGTCCAAGGACTTACATACTCCCCTCCGACAGATACACCAAAGTGCAAGTGGTTTCCGGTTGAGATTCCTGTGCTTCCAACTTTTGCAATAACCTCTCCCGCTTTCACGGCTGTTCCCGGGCTTACGCAAAGCTCGGAGGCATGCATATACACGGTATAAACTCCGCCACCGTGGTCTATCATAACATAATTTCCGCCTGAACTGCTATATGTCGCTGCTATTACATCTCCGTCTGCAGCTGCAACTATGTCAGCACCGTAGGCGGCTCCTATATCTATTCCCTTATGATTCGAGGATGCTCCGGACGTAGGAGATATTCTCGGTCCGTAATCACTTGTGATCCTTGTACTGGAAGGACAAGGCCAGGTAAATACACCGCCGGTGTAGGTGTCTGTGTACTCCTCGCTGTCGTCTCCTTCCTGTGACTCACTCTCACCGCTTGATGTATCGGTGCTGTCCGAAGGCTCCGACTCTGTCTCCGTGGATGATTCCGTTGAAGTCTCCGTGCCATCCTCTGTACTGCTTTCAGTCGCTGCAGCTGCAGCCGCCTCCTCGGCAGCTTTCTTTGCCGCTTCCTCAGCAGCCTTCTTCGCCGCTTCCTCAGCAGCCTTCTTCGCCTTTTCCTCTTCTATCTTTGCCTTTTTTGCAGCCTCCGCTGCTCTTATCTGCTCGATGAGTTCTTCCTGGGCGGCTATCTCCGCCTCATAAACCTCAGCCGAATCTTCAGCGACCTCTATATTCTCATCTATCTCATCAAGCTGCGCTTTTTTCTCACTGAGAAGAGCAACCAGCGCTTCCTTGCTGTCGGAGACCTCCTCCTGCATTGCTGCCAGTTCTTCTTTTTCCGTCTCCAAGGTACTCTTTGTGTCCGAGACTTTTTCCTTTGCCTCCTCGTATTTTAAAAGCATTTCCCTGTCATATTTTTCCAGGCTGGTTATATACTCGACCTCGTTCAAAAACTCACTGAAGCTGTCCGCCTCAAAAAGTGCCGCCAGATAGTTTGCAGTCATACGATTCTCATACATGAATCTTATTCTGTTCTTCATGTTC
>JAILHT010000058.1 GCA_024695665.1 Lachnospiraceae bacterium | reverse complement strand
AAGGATGTCATGGACAAGCTTAGGATTGGTTTCATGAAATGTGAGAAACTTCAGGAGCATGTGAGATTTTTGTACAGGAAGGGTGGTCTCTACAAGGTTTACAACAACAATCTTCTGTTCCACGGATGCGTTCCTTTGGATAATAACGGAAAGTTTAAGGAGGTCGTAATAGACGGCGAGAAGTACAAAGGGCGGGATCTCTACGATGCTCTGGAGAGACTTCTTCGCAAGGGTTATTACGCGGTTGATCCTGCTGAAAAGAAAAAGGGCATGGACATGTTGTGGTACACATGGTGTCACAAGGATTCCCCTGTTTTCGGAAAGGACAAGATGGCAACTTTTGAGCGTTATTTTGTCGAGGATAAGTCAACGCACGAGGAGAAGAAGAATCCTTATTATACCTGGTATGACAAGGATGAAACCATAACCATGATCTTAAACGAATTCGGTCTTGACGGTCCGGAGTGCCATGTCATAAACGGTCATGTTCCTGTGGAGGCTAAAAAGGGTGAGCTTCCTGTAAAGTGCAACGGAAGGCTGATCGTCATCGACGGAGGTTTCTCAAAGGCCTACCAGCCGAAGACCGGAATAGCCGGATATACTCTAACTTACAATTCCTACGGCTTTCTTCTCGCCGCCCACGAACCGTTCGAGTCGATTGAAAAAGCGGTTGAAACCGGCAGCGACATCCACTCAGACACTGTGCTTGTTCAGCATGTCGACCGGAGAAAAACCGTCGCCGACACGGACATCGGGGAAGACATAAAGCAGAACATAGTCGAACTTGAAAAGCTTCTCGAGGCGTACCGCATGGGCACGATGGTTGAGAAGGATTAGATGGACTAGTAGGAACAGTAAGCAATTCTATCGGGATTTGTAGATAATATGTTTGACTTAGGCAAACAATTATTACATTATATTTTTATCTTATTTTTTTCTGCTTTTGGTGATTATCCAAAAGATCATTTATGAGATTGTTCAAAAGAATCTTTAATTACTTAAACTTGGCTGCATGCCCTTTGTGCATGCAGCATCTATTAAAATCCTTTTTATTAATTTGATGCAGTGCAAAAGCCCAGGGAGGGTGGGAAGTGTAGTAAGACACTGTTGCCCGGGCTGTGGATCAGAGAGAGCAGTGCCGCTGTATCGACGGCAGCCCGGGGTGGGATTACCAGAGAGAGCAGAGGTCACCACGCTACCCGCCCCGGCCCGGGCGGGATTACCGCTCACAAGTTGAAAATATGAATAATGAGCCTGAAAAAACACCTGTTTTGACTGATTTTATAGATTATGAAGAAGGTCATTCAGGCTTACATCAGTGAATTCAAAGGATGTGAGCGGTAGAAAAGAAGGTTTTCCTTGAAGTAGTACCGCTCAGAAAAGGAATTGTCAGAAGTAGAGCGGTAAAACTCTTAAAAAAACTAATTATATAGCAAAAAATAGCGCGATTTTACAGTTCAGAACAAGCAAAAATGCAATGTGAGCGGTACTCAGGAAAAATAGGGAAGAATTGCTCCACCGCCCGGGCGGAAGAAGTGGGAAAAGTCCAGTTATGCCTGTGGCGAGCCCGGGCGGGATAACCAGAGAGAGCAGAGGTCACCATATCAGCCAGTCCCGGGCTGGATTACAAGAGAGAGCAGAGATCACCATATCAGCCGGCCCGGGCGGGATTACCGCTCACAAGTTGAAAATATGAATAATGAGCCTGAAAAAACACCTGTTTTGACTGATTTTATACATTATGAAGAAGGTCATTCAGGCTTACATCAGTGAATTCAAAGGATATGAGCGGTAGAAAAGAAGGTTTTCCTTGAAGTAGTACCGCTCAGAAAAGGAATTGTCAGAAGTAGAGCGGTAAAACTCTTAAAAAAACTAATTATATAGCAAAAAATAGCGCGATTTTACAGTTCAGAACAAGCAAAAACGCAATGTGAGCGGTACTCAGGAAAAATAGGGAAGAATGGCTCCACCGCCCGGGCGTGAAAAGTGGGAAAAGTCGAGTTATGCCTGTGGTGAGCCGGGCGGGATAACCGGAGAGAGCAGAAGCCACCACGCTACCCGCCCCGGCCCGGAGGGAAAAAAGAAAACTAAAAAACAGAACAATTGTGAATAGTAAAAAAGCATAAAGGGGGATATCAAATGAGTGCATGGTTAAGTGAATTAAAAAAGAGAAAAAAGGAACTTCAATACGCAATGGAGAAGGCGGTGAAGTTTTTGGAAAGTGCGCCGGAGGGAAAACTACGATCAACGCATTGCAGAGGTTATGATCAGTTTTATGTTGTCAAAGCTGAGTACGGACGGAATGGGAAGTATATATCAAAGAAGGAGATAGGTGTTTTAAGTAAATATGTTCAAAAAGAGTATGCAATCGGATTTATAGAGGAAGTGAAGGAAGAGATTGCAATGATTGACAGGTTGCTACTATTTGAAAAGACAAACAGCCCGGAGGAAACGTATAAGAAGATATGTGAAGCAAAAAGAAAATATGTAAATAGATTATTGTGCGATGACAAAAGCAGGGTGGAAGAATGGCTTAACAAAGAGGAGAAGAGAAGTGAGTATAAAGCGGATGAACTTATTTTTCGAACCAAAAACGGTGAGTTTGTGAGATCAAAATCAGAGATGCTTTTGGCGGATATGTATTATGACCTTGGAATTCCTTATAAGTATGAGCGTGAATTGATTCTGAAGAACAAAAAGAAAAAATACCCGGACTTTACTTTGTATGATATCGAAAACAAAAGGTTGATCTATCATGAGCATTTCGGTATGTGGGACAACGAGGAGTACAGAAATGCCAATCTGAGAAAAATCAAAGAGTACGAAGAGAACGGAATATATGTGGGAAAAAATCTCATATACACTTTTGAGACAGCCCAAAACCCCATAGATATAAGTGTTGCCAGGCAAAATATAAAAGAACTTTTTGTGGTCAAAAACGGGAGGTAAGAGCACAAAAAGAGTCAATTCAAAAAATAGACCGAGTCCAAAATCAAGCTCCAAATCAGACCCCATATCATACCCCAAATCAAGCCATAAATTAACGATATTGACAAGTAAATAATTCTGTAATATTATTTCAATGACATTTAGTTAAAAAATATTTAGATAAAAAGGAGGCAACTAAAATGGCATTAGATGAACTTAAAGAGGTAATAGCAGAGATTCTTGGAGTAGATGAGGACAAAGTAACACCTGAGGCAAACCTTATCGATGACCTTGAGGCTGATTCACTTTCAATCATGGAGCTTCATATGGAGATCGAGGAGAGAACAGGAGTAAAGATTCCTGATGATGCTATCGCAGATCTTCACACAGTACAGGATGTTTTAAACGCTATCGAGGCAAACAAATAATATCGGGAGAGACCAATGGTATCTTTAACAAACACAATTTCATTTCCTATCGATTTCAGAAAAGATATCGATGAAGAAATTGTAAAAAAAGACAAGGAACCGGTTTTTGTAACGTGTAAAACCTGCAAACGCCGTTCACTAAAAAAAGACTGGAAGGACAATTATTATGTTTGTCCTAACTGCGGAAAATACAGCACAATCAGTGCGTATTACAGACTGTCTCTGATACTTGATCCGAGAAGTTTCAAAGAACTCAATGCAAATATGAAGGCTTCAGATCCGATGGAGTTTCCGGAGTACAAAGAGAAACTTCAGAAACAGAAAAAAGAGACCGGACTTGAGGAGGCAGCGGTTACAGCAACCGGAAAAATAGGCGGACACAAAGTTACGGTTATTGTTCTGGACAGTCGATTCTTCATGGGAAGCATGAGCACGATTGTGGGAGAAAAGGTGACGAGAGCCGTTGAATATGCAACAAAAAAGAAGACTCCGTTGATTATTTTCTCTGCGAGTGGAGGAGCCAGAATGCAGGAGGGAATATACAGCCTCATGCAGATGGCAAAAACCGCGGCAGCAGTTGAGGAATTCAACGCTTCCGGAGGACTATACATAAGTTATCTCACTCATCCTACCACGGGAGGAGTTACCGCAAGTTTTGCTTCACTCGGAGACATAACACTCGCGGAGCCGGGAGCACTTATAGGATTTGCCGGACCAAGAGTCATAGAGCAGACAATCCATAAAAAACTTCCGAAAGGATTTCAGAGAAGTGAGTATCTTGAATCTCACGGATTTGTGGACAAGATTGTTCCGAGAAGCGAGATGAGAGAGACACTGTTGAAACTTATTGAGCTGCACCAGGCATAATACTGTAGGCATTTGTTAATGCAGACATTGAGTATGCGGACATTGAGAACACAAAATTGACAGATGCATAAAAAGGTTTTGACGGTTTTGTTCCCTGAAGGAGGGAAATGATGATAGAAATGATTTTAAGAAAAGTCGAAAAACTCGATGCTCAGATAGCTGAACTCGAGAATGAGACTGCAGAGGTTACGAATGATCTCGTCAAGGCAGTAGGACATTCGAGCGAAGTACTTGAGGAGACGGAGGATGAATACGCTTCCTGGAAAGAGCACAACAAAGAGATCTCAAAACTCAAGTCCATGAGAGAATATTTTCTGTCAGAATGCAGAAATCTCGCACCGGATGAGAGGGTATTTCTTGCGAGACATGCTATGAGACCTCATGTGGACGACTTTATCGACGGACTTTTCACAGACTTTTTCGAGCAAAAAGGAGATCACCTTTTTGACGAGGACAAGAGCATTTACGGCGGAATCGCAAGATTTCACGGCATACCGGTGACCGTTATAGGACACAGAAAAGGGCATACCATAGAAGAAAATATGGAGTACAACTTCGGAATGCCTTGTCCGGAAGGGTACAGAAAAGCCTTGAGACTCATGAATCAGGCAGAGAAATTCAAACGACCGATAATAACATTTATCGATACACCTGGAGCATATCCGGGAATGGAGGCCGAGGAGCACGGACAGGGCGAGGCAATAGCCGTGAACCTTGCAAAAATGAGCCAGTTTCACGTTCCTGTGATATCAGTCATAACAGGCGAAGGAAACTCCGGCGGGGCACTTGCAATAGGTGTGGCAAACAGAGTACTCATGCTTGAGAATGCCGTGTATTCGATACTCAGCCCGGAAGGATTTGCGAGCATACTTTGGAAAGACTCGGAGAGAAGAAAAGAGGCCTGTGAACTTATGAAACTCACCGCTCTTGACTTGAGAGAAGCCGGTGTGTGTGATGAAGTCGTAAAAGAGCCTTTGGGAGGCGCGCAGAGAGATTACAGTGCTGTCATGAGAAATCTTGATGTGGCACTTTGGAAACATTTGAGCGAACTCAAGCAGATGTCACCGGCAAAGGTGAAGAATGACAGGCAGATGAAATACAGAAAGATCGGATGAAAATATGAAAAATATTGAAATCATCGGAACAGGAATGGCAAAAGCCGGACGAAAAGTAACAAACGATGACCTTGCAAAGATAGTTGAGACGAGTGACGAGTGGATAACCACAAGAACCGGAATAAAAGAGAGAATGTTTTGCGATGAGGGAGAGAGCGCATACACTCTCGCTTTTGAGGCGGCGAAAAATGCGATAGAGTCGGCAGGAATAAAAAAAGAAGAGATCGACTGTGTCGTATGCGGAACAATTTCCGGAGAGTATATAACACCGAGCATGGCCTGTGTTGTTCAGAGAGAATTGGAATTGAAAGAAGACATACCGGTGCTTGATGTGAATGCTGCCTGTAGTGGATTTATATATGGAATTGAGGTTGCAAGAGGACTCATAAATTCGAACGGCGGAAAATATGCTCTTGTTATAGGTTGTGAGCAACTTTCGAAGTTACTTGATATGGAGGATAGAAACACCTGCGTACTATTTGGGGACGGAGCCGGAGCAGCGGTGATAAAAGCTGTGGACGGGGGCGTTTACGAGTCGGTGCTCGGAGCCAGAGGCGGATACGAGATAACCGTGGAGGGAGCCGGTAAAGTTGAAAGCAAGATAAAAATGGACGGAAAAGCAGTTTTCAAATTTGCGGTCGATGCCATACCTAAATGTCTTAAGACACTTCAGGAAAAAGGAAAAATAACCTTGGACGATGTCGATATGGTCATCTGTCATCAGGCGAATTCGAGAATCATTGATCACTGCGTGAGAAAGTTAAAAGCAGATCCGAAAAAATTCTACAAAAATATGGAACGTTTCGGAAATACGAGCGCGGCATCGATACCGATGGCGTTGGATGAAGTTGTAAAAGAAGAGAAGATAAAACCCGGAAGCACAATAATGATGGTAGGCTTCGGAGGCGGTCTCACATGGGCCGGCGTGTTGCTTAGAATTGGAGCAAAATAATGAAGAAATTGAATGAGATACTGAAAACAAAATACCCTATAATCCAGGGCGGAATGGCAAATATTGCGACGGGAAGTTTTGCGGCCGCATGCTCTAATGCCGGAGCACTCGGACTTATAGGAGTCGGTGGAATGAACCCTGCGATGCTCCGCGAGGAGATAAGAATCTGCAGGTCAAAGACAGACAAACCATTCGGAGTAAACATTATGCTCATGCATCCGGATGCAGATGAATTTGCAGACATAGTTGTTGAAGAAGACGTAAAAGTTGTTACAACCGGAGCGGGAAATCCGGGAAAATATATGGAAAAATGGAAGGCCGCCGGGATTACGGTCATTCCTGTTGTGGCAGCGCCTATACTTGCAAAACACCTTGAGAGAATCGGTGCTGATGCGGTTATAGCGGAAGGCTGCGAGAGCGGTGGACATATTGGAGAGATGACCACCATGACACTCGTGCCGCAGACTGTCGATACTGTTTCCATACCTGTTATTGCTGCGGGAGGAATCGCGGACAACAGACAGGTAAAAGCGGCATTTGCGCTCGGAGCATGCGGAATACAGGTCGGAACATGTCTTTTGGCAAGTGAGGAATGCCCTATACATGAGAATTATAAGAAGGCGCTCATCAAGGCGAAAGGAACAGATGCGATTGTGACCGGAAGAATCGGAGGAACACCGGTCAGAACGCTCAAAAACAAGATGAGCAAAGAGTATATCCGTCAGGAAAAAGCCGGAGCAGGAATCGAGGAACTTGAAAAATTTACACTCGGAAGCCTGAGAAAAGCAGTATTTGACGGAGATACGGACACCGGAAGTCTTATGGCGGGACAGACCTGCGGACAGATAAAAGAGATACGACCTTTAAGTGAGATATTTGAGGAGCTAATGAAATGATGAAGACAGCATTTTTATATGCAGGCCAGGGAAGCCAGCACAAAGGAATGGGAGAGGATCTCTACAAAGATTTCCCTGAATTCAAAGAGATTTTTGACAATGCGGATGTGGATTTTGACATCAAAAAGATGTGTTTTGAGGATCCGGACGGAGAGCTTTCTCTGACAAAATACACTCAGCCTTGCATGGTGGCTTTCGCCTGTGGAATGACAAATATCTTAAAGAACAGAGGGATAAAACCTGATATGCTCGCCGGACTTTCCTTAGGAGAATACTCAGCGCTCGAGGCAGCCGGAGTATGGGATGAGAACGAGGCGATAAAGATGGTTGCCTTCAGAGGAAATGCCATGACAGAAGCCGCAAAAGGTGTGGACACAAAGATGGTTGCGGTCATGGGACTTTCAAAAGAAGCACTTCAAGAAGTGGTCAATGAGGCTAAAGAAGAAGGTATTGTTTCCATTTGCAATGACAACTGCCCGGGACAGATCGTCATAGGCGGAGAGGCTAAAGCAGTCGATAAAGCCGCTGAGATTGCAAAGGAAAAAGGCGCTAAGAGATGCATGCCGTTAAACGTGAGCGGACCTTTCCACACGGCATTTATGAAGAGCGCAGGGGATGAGTTGGAAAAATATTTTAAAAATACAGAGTTTAAGAAAGAACAGATTCCTGTTGTGTTCAATCTCACGGGACGTGAGAGAACAGAGGAAGAGAGTGTGCAGACTCTTCTTGTGAAACAGGTACAAAACGGAGTTCAGATGACGGATTCACTCAACTATATGCTCGACAAAGGTGTGAGAAGATTCGTCGAGATCGGACCGGGAAAAGCACTTACTGGATTTGTAAAACGCTGTGCGAAGGAGAAGGGAATAGGTGATATTACATGCGTCACTTTAGAGACCTCCGAGGACGTACAGAAGTTTGTAAGTGAGAATGAGTAAAGGACATTTTTATGGAGAATAACAGAAAAACAGCGCTCATAACAGGCGCCGGAAGAGGAATCGGAAGAGCGATAGCGATAGCTTTCTGTAAAAAGGGTTACAACGTTGTAATAGGATACGCCGGAAACGACGAGGCGGCAAATGAGACCAAAAGACTCTGCGAGGAGGCTGTAAAACTATGTGCATGTCATGAAAAGGAAAAAGTAGATGACGTGCAGGGTGAGCAGCATATAGCACTCGTAAAAGGAGATGTTTCACTCGGCGAGACTGCGGAGAAGCTCACAGAGTGTGCGCTTTCTTTTAACGGAAGGATAGATGTTCTTGTAAACAATGCGGGAATCACAAGAGATACGCTTCTTGCAAGAATGTCGGAAGAGGATTTTGACAATGTTATAAACACGAATCTGAGAGGTGCTTTTTTGCTCTCAAAGAGTGTGACAAAGCCGATGATGAAGCAGCGTTTCGGAAGAATCATAAACATATCGAGCGTTGTAGGTGTTCACGGAAACGCAGGTCAGGTCAACTATTCGGCCAGTAAGGCAGGACTTATTGGAATGACAAAAAGTATTGCGAAGGAACTTGCATCGCGAAATATCACTGCGAACGCGATCGCGCCGGGAATGATAGCCACGGACATGACAGAGGCGATGACTGATAAAGCGAAGGAAGCCATAAATGCTTCGATACCTGCAAAGCGTATGGGAACACCCGAGGATGTCGCAAATGCAGTGTTGTTTCTCGCAGATGAAAACAGCGGATATATCACCGGACAGGTTCTTGGCATAGACGGCGGAATGGGAATGTAAGTAAATGTTGTTTTGCGTAGACGCCGGAATGGGCATGTAAGTAAATGTTGTTTTGCATAAAGATGAGGAAATGAAATCATGGAAAATAAGAGAAGAGTAGTTGTCACCGGACTTGGAACGATAAATCCTACCGGAAATGATGTAAATGAGAGCTGGAAAAATGTCAAAGACGGAAAGAGCGGAATCGATTTTATCACCGCTTTTGACACGACTGATTACAAGACAAAGGTTGCCGGTGAGGTAAAGAATTTTGAACCGGCCACAAGACTTGAGAAGAGGGAGCTTCGCCACATGGCAAGATTCACACAGCTCGCTCTCTATGCCGCATGGGAAGCGGTAAAAGATTCGGGCCTTTGCGATGATGGTGAGGAATTTAATTTTAAGTCAAAGGTTTCAAAGATAGATCCTGACAGAATCGGTGTCATCGTATCAAGCGGAATCGGAGGACTCGATGTCATAGAGGAACAGCACACAAGACTTGAAAACATGGGAAATGAAAAGGTCAATCCTTTCTTCGTTCCGATGTCAATCTCAAACATGGCGGCAGCGAGAATAGCTATAATGTTCGGTCTTAAAGGAATGTGCTCATGCCCTGTAACAGCATGTGCAGGCGGAAGCAATGCCATTGGAGATGCTTTTATCAGAATCAGAGACGGATATGAGGATGCATTTGTATGCGGTGGTGCTGAGAGCTGTATCTCACCTCTCGGCGTGTCGGGATTTCAGAATATGAAAGCACTTTCAGATTCGGACGATCCGAAGAGAGCAAGCATCCCATTTGACAAGGACAGAAACGGCTTTGTAATCGGTGAGGGAAGCGGAATACTCGTGCTCGAAGAGTATGAGCATGCAAAAAAACGTGGAGCACACATCTATGCCGAGATGGTCGGTTATGGTTCAAACTGTGATGCCTTCCATATCACATCACCTTCTCCGGATGGAGAGGGCGGAGCAGCCTGCATGAAACTTGCAATCAAGGATGCCGGAATAAAGAAAGAGGATATCGGTTACATAAATGCGCACGGAACCTCAACAAGCCTTAACGACAAGTTTGAGACAGCTGCCATAAAGAGTGTATTTGAAGACCATGCAAAAGAGCTTCTTGTATCAAGCACAAAATCTATGACAGGACATCTTCTTGGCGGTGCCGGCGGAGTTGAGGCTGTATTTACCGTAAAAGCGCTTGAAGATGGATTTATCCCGCCTACAGCAGGACTCAAGGAGACTGAGCCGGAGATGGATTTGAACTATGTGCCGGTAAAGGGAATCGAAAAAGAGACAGAGTATGCTTTGAGCAACAGCCTTGGATTCGGCGGACACAATGCATGTTTGATTTTTAAAAAAATGTAAGGAAGAAATATGCTAGAAGAGATTTTAGAGAGCAGAACCGAAAAGAATATGCTAAACGCGGAGGAGATTGCAGCTATTTTACCGCACAGATATCCTTTTGCACTCGTTGATCGCATATTGGATTACGAGCCGGGGGTGTGGGCTGTCGGAAGAAAATGCGTGAGCATGGATGAGCCGTTTTTTATGGGACATTTTCCGGGAAAACCTGTTATGCCGGGTGTGCTTATTATCGAGGCGCTTGCACAGACAGGTGCGGTTGCAATGCTTAGCCTCGAGGAAAACAGAGGAAAGATCGCTCTTTTCGGAGGCATAAAGAATGCCAGATTCAAAAAGCCGGTAGTTCCGGGTGATGTTTTGGAACTCAGATGCAATATGTTAAGACACAAAGGCCCTGTTGGTGTTGCAGAGGCCGAAGCACTGGTGGATGGCAAAGTTGTCGCCAAGACAGAGATTACTTTTTCCGTGATTTAGTGTTATTATAGACATGTATACTACGTGATGTAGTTTGCAATATCAGAGTTATAAAGGAAGTAAGTAATGTTAAGCAGTGCAATAAGTCAGATATACGATAAGCTCAGACTCCATTTTTATATGAAGGTTTATTCCAGGTTTGAGAGCAGAGAGGCAACATTGACGACAGTGGAGTCTTTCAGCATGGAAGTTATAATGGATCTGGGAGAACCGACGGTGGCGCAGTTTGCCAAGGTACTAAATATATCTTCACCGAATGCGGCACACAGAATAAAATGCATGTTGCAAAAAGGATATTTGGAGAAGATTCGTTCGGAGTCGGACGCGCGAGAGTATCATCTGAAACCTACCGAGAAATATTTAAAGTTCAAACAGATAAACGAGGATTATCTCAATCTCCTCATGGAGAGATGCAAGGAGAGATTCTCAAAGGAAGATTATGACAAACTTAACGAGATGCTCACTGTGATAAACAATGAGCTCATGCCCGAGATCGATGTAAAGGACTATAAGTTTTTTGACAAGACCGAGTAGAAATTAAAAGGCCCTCTTTGCCGTATAAAACGGCAGAGAGGGTTTTGCATTATGCGAGTTTCCAGTTTGCGGCTTCCTCTCTCGTGGAGACAAAGTTTTTGTATATGCCTTCCTGAGATATCAGTTCGTTGTGAGTACCGGATTGAGAGATTTTGCCGTCAGATACTACGATTATCTTGTCGGCGTTTCGAACAGTCTTTAGGCGGTGGGCTATCATGATTATCGTCTTGTCCTTTGTCAGAGCCTCAATCGCCTCTGTGAGCATGGCCTCGTTCTCCGGGTCGACATTTGCGGTGGCCTCATCAAGAATGATGATAGGGCTGTCTTTCATTATGGCTCTTGCGATACTTATTCTCTGTTTTTCA
>JAILHT010000053.1 GCA_024695665.1 Lachnospiraceae bacterium | reverse complement strand
AGGCAGATATCAAGTCCGATGAAATCTCCGAGCTCGAGTGGTCCCATTGGATGGTTTGCACCAAGCTTCATAGCTGCATCGATTCCTGCGATATCAGAAACACCTTCCATCTTGATGAATGCTGCTTCGTTGATCATTGGGATAAGGATTCTGTTTACTACGAATCCTGCTGCTTCGTTAACCTGTACAGGTGTCTTTCCGATTTCTACGGAAATCTTCTTAATAGTATCTACAGTCTCAGCCGGTGTGTTAACGCCTGCGATAACCTCGATGAGTTTCATTCTGTCTGCAGGATTGAAGAAGTGCATACCGATCATTGGACGGGTAAGACCATTTCCAATCTCTGTAATAGAAAGTGAAGAAGTATTTGAAGCGAAGATGCACTCAGGCTTACAAATCTTGTCAAGCTCTCCGAATGTGTCTTTCTTTACCTTCATGTCTTCGAAAGCTGCCTCTACAATAAGGTCTGCATCTTTGCAGAGATCCTCTTTGAGACCCGGTGTGATTTTAGCAACGATAGCGTCTACCTGCTCTTTTGTCATTTTTCCTTTTTCAACAAGCTTAGCATATCCTTTTTCAATCTTAGCTTTTCCGTTCTCAGCCCACTCCTGCTTGATGTCACAAAGTGCAACTTCATATCCGTCAACTGATGCAAAAGCTTTTGCTATGCCCTGTCCCATTGTTCCGGCGCCGATTACTCCAACTTTCATTATATAGTCCTCCTTGTTATTTACATGTCTAACATGTTATTTTTTTAACGAGTTTGAGTTTAAAGTATTCGCATCTTTCGATGCGAATACTCAACTTTCGCTTAAATTTGTATGGCGATGATTAGTCTCTCTCTACGATTGTAGAGCATCCCATTCCACCACCGATGCAAAGTGTAGCAAGACCCTTCTTAGCGTCTCTCTTCTGCATTTCGTAAAGAAGAGTTACAAGGATACGGCAGCCTGATGCTCCAACCGGATGTCCGAGAGCGATAGCTCCACCGTTTACATTTACTTTGCTCATATCGAACTTCAAATCTCTTGCTACTGCAATAGACTGAGCTGCGAATGCTTCGTTAGCTTCTACGAGGTCCATGTCATCGATTGTGAGGCCTGTCTTAGCAAATACCTTTCTTGTAGATGCTACAGGACCAACACCCATAATCTCAGGTGCAACTCCGCCGAGTGCTCCTGCTACCCATGTAGCGAGTGGCTTAATGCCAAGCTCTTTAGCCTTCTCTTCGCTCATAACAACAACTGCTGCTGCACCGTCGTTGATTCCTGATGCGTTTCCGGCTGTAACATTTCCGCCTTCTTTTCCTGAACAGCATTTAAGCTTTCCAAGACCTTCAGCTGTGATTCCTGCACGAGGTCCCTCGTCTGTTACGAAATCAACAACTTCTTTCTTAACCTTTACAGGTACAGGAACGATCTCATCTTTGAATCTTCCTGACTCTACTGCTGCCTGAGCCTTCTGCTGGCTGCATGCAGCGAACTCATCGAGTTCCTGACGTGTGATACCGTATTTGTCGATAACGTTCTCAGCTGTGATCATCATATGATAATGATTGAATGCATCTGTAAGAGCATCGTTAACCATTGTATCAATGATTGTAGCGTTGTTCATACGATATCCGAAACGAGCCTTTGTCAAAGCATATGGTGCCATAGACATGTTCTCCGTACCACCTGCAACTACGATATCAGCTTCTCCTGCCATGATCATTGTTGCTGCGTCGTTTACGCACTTAAGACCTGATCCACAAACAACGTTGATTGTGATAGCCGGTACTTCGATTGGAAGTCCTGCTTTGATAGAAGCCTGACGTGCTACGTTCTGGCCCTGAGCTGCCTGGATAACGCAACCCATTTTTACTTCATCAACATCTTCAGGTTTAACACCTGCTCTGTTTAATGCTTCCTTGATAACGATAGCTCCAAGGTCAGCTGCCGGTGTGTTGCTTAAAGCTCCACCCATCTTACCGATTGCTGTACGGCAAGCACTTGCGATAACTACTTTTCTAGCCATTTCTCTATTTCCTCCTGGTTTATTTTTTTCGTACGTCCATATGTCAGCCGAATTGCATTTACGTTTTTCGGGACAACCCTGTAAATACGCTTAAAATAAACCTCAGATATATACAATATCCAAAGTTTTGTAGGTTCTGCATCTCACTGCTATACAATTAACTGTCATATTCGTACAAATCACTTAATTATATTAGCACTCAATTTGTTCTTTTTCAACATTGAAATCCCAAAAAAGAGTTCGTTTTTGACAATTTTCACCAAAAAAACACAATCCGCGCGGATTGTGTTTTTATTAACGCATTTGTCATCTTTTTAACACTCTTATCAGACTGTTTTTATTCATTTTCTAACCTTCTCAAAGATGTATTTTCATCTTAAAAGAATACATGATTTCCTATTACCGTTCCGCTTATCCCTGATGATACGTTTCTGAAACTCAATGCAGTTACGTTTCTCGTTCCTCCTATGACCGCCTGTGCGGCACTAACTGCCGACGATGAAGCGGAGCCGTTTGCGAGAACCGCAGCAAATCTTCCGCTGGCAACAGGTGAGAACTGTCCGCTCTGATATATCACTCCTGAAATAGAGTTCGGATAATAGGCGCTGGCCACTCTGTTCATTATTACACTTCCGACTGCGACCATCCCCTCGTAGCTCTCTCCTCCGGCCTCGCAATATATTATAGCCGCGAGCATCGCCTGGTCGGATGAGCTTGCGCTGACTGCAGTGACGGTTGATGAACTCTGCTGTTTTTTCAGTTCTTCCTCCTGTTTTTTCAGCTCCTCAAGTCGCTTTTTGTCCTCCTCAGCCTTCTGTTTTTCAAGTTCGGCCTCCACAGCTTCCATCTCAGCTATCTGTGCTTCGTAGGAAGAAACCTCGCTCTCCGCAGCATCCACTTCGCTGTTCTTTTGGCTGAGTGAGTTCTGAGTGTTTGCGACAAGTGTATCCAACTCGTCCTTTTTTGCCTGCTCCTCGTCTTTCAGTGCGACAAGTTCTTCCTGCTCGCTCTCCAATGTGGCCTTCTCTGTCTCTATAAGTTCACAGGTAGCCTCGTAATCGTCAAGCTGATCTCTGTCATAATCGGATATCGCCTGAATATAATCCATAGCATTCAAAAAATCGCTGAAGGACTCACTGGAAAAAAAGAGTGCCAAGGCATCATCCTGCGAATGCTCATACATATATCTGATTCGAAGTTTCATATCCTCGTACTGTTCGGCTTTGGTCTGCTCCGCCTCCTCAAGTCTTTTTGTGGCATCCGCAATCTCCGCCTCCTTGTCCGAAATCTGACCTTCGAGTTTGGTAAGTTCGGCTGAAACGCTCGTCAGACTGTCATTTAAGGTTTTGAGTTCCCCTTCCAAAGCTTGGGCTTCTGCTTTTAGGGAATCCGCCTTCTCCTGTGCATCTTCCTTATCATCCTCAAGCTCGTCTATCTGATTTTGCGCATCTTTTATTTTGTCCGATATGGATGTTTTTGCAAAAACAACACCGGGCATGACAAGCACGCACATCAAAGCGCACGTCAGTATCATGCTTAATTGTCTCTTTGTCATCTTCCCCTCCGAACCTGTATCTTTAAATCCCCGTTTTTACTCTTTCGCCTTAAATGCCCACAGTTTGTTTATTATAAAATTGATAGGCACGCTGACAAAAATATTGATTATCGGCGCTAAAAATTCCGAGACGCCAAGAATCCGAACCCAAAGTATCAAAAGGACGTTGTTCAAAAATATTCCTGTGAAAGAATATGATATGTATGTCTTTATAAGTGCCGGAAGCCAGGGTCTCTTCTCACCTTCCTCAAGTTTGAAAACGAGTCTGCTGTTCCAGAAAAACGACCATGGAACGCTCAGAATAAAGCCAACCGTCTGTGCTATAACATAATCGAAGGACAGTTTTACCCCGGATTGTTTTATAAGCATGAGAGTCACGGCATACACAAGGTATGCAACAACCGTATTG
The DNA here is from genome assembly GCA_024695665.1 of Lachnospiraceae bacterium. Lineage (GTDB taxonomy): Bacteria > Bacillota > Clostridia > Lachnospirales > Lachnospiraceae > JAILHT01. The sequence goes on along the minus strand of JAILHT010000053.1, from coordinate 13,679 downwards.
CTCACACCGACAAGCCCGAATTTTATGAACTGCATAAAATTTGCAAATCTCTCCTCCGTGAGTTCCTTATGTATAATTTTAAAAAATATATTCAAAAAGAAGTATGCTATCTTCTCTATAATACTCCAACAAAATCCAAGCATTTTTATATCTCCATCTTTATAACTTATGTTTTATTTTCTTTTAAATTGTAAAAACACGCTTTTAATATGATATATCACATCCCTGTTTTTCACAAGCATTACGCTCGTTGACGAACAATTTGTAATGTTTTAGAATTGATAATATCTAAATTCGGAAAGGGTTTTTACAACTGATATGAACGACAAATTATCCAACAGACTCCATTTCTATTATATGGATGCCTTAAGAATCTTTGCCTGCCTTGCGGTTATCTTCAACCATACCAATGAAAGAGGCTTCATGCGACTTTCGACCGACGATTTGGGATCCATCTCATTTTTTATAGACGTGGTCATGTCCACTGCCTGCAAAGTGGGTGTTCCGCTTTTTTTCATGATGTCAGGAGCGCTCCTTATAAAAAAAGAAGAGCCACTTAAAAAGACGCTTATGAGAATCCCAAGAATTCTTTTCGATCTCGTCCTCTTCACTTTTTTATATTATATAGTTGATGCATGGCTTTTGGGACAGGAGTTCTCCGTGAGTTCAACGCTCACTATTATGTTGGCAAGCAACTACTGGCATCTTTGGTATCTTTACGCGTATATCGTGCTTGTCATAAGTCTTCCGGTACTTCGCAAAATGGTAAAGGGCTTAGACGAGAGCACCTCAAAATATCTGATTGTTTTGGCTTTCTTTTTTATGGGTATCTTTCCGATTCTCTCAAAGATCTCACCATCCGGAATCAATGACAATTTAAACCTTGCATGGCTCACGGAAAATGTGTTTATCTATCCTATTCTCGGATATATTTTGGAAAATGTTATTCCTGAAGATTTTTTCGACAAGGCAAAGATTATAAAGCTTTGGGTATTGAATATCGCATGCTTTATTGTGAGTGCCCTCTGTGAATACTTCTTCCTACTTGAAAAAGTTGGTAAGGAAGATACAACAAACGGTTACTTCGACGAGAGATTTTTGATAAACTTCTGTATCGTCAATGCGATAACCTTGTATGTGACCGCACGCTTTATTTTCAAGAACATAAAAATGAACGATCTAATCAAAAACCTTCTCCAAGAAGTGGGAAAAGATACCTTCGGAATCTATCTTTTACATATATGGTTTCTATGGAAGATTCCTTTCCTCTTTGCGATATGGACAAAGATAGAGCACACAGGTGCGATAGGTTATCATTTCGGAATTCTTTTGTCCTGCATACTCACATTTGTATGTGCGGGAGTTGTGACTTCCGTTTTGAGAAGGCTTCCTGTTGTAAAGAAACTATTCTGACACCGGACTTGATGATTGGAGTTGCCGGGCCGGGGGCAGGGCTTTATGGCTCGTCCCGACCCGGCATTTGATTCATTCTTCACCCGTTTTTCCGAGTACCGCTTACATCATGTTTTAACTTAATCTGAGCGGTAAAAATACCCCATTTTTTGCTATATAATAAGGTTTTTTAAGAGTTTTACCGCTCTACTTCTGACAATTCAATTTCTGAGCGGTACTACCGCGAAAAAATCATTTGTTATTACCGTGCACATCCATTAATTTCACTGGTGTAAGCCTGAATGACCTTCTTCATCCTGTATAAAATCAGTCAAAACCGGTGATTTTTCTGGCTCATAATTCATGATTTCATCTTGTGAGCGGTATTCGTACTATTCGCAATCCGCTTCGCTTCTTGCTCACAACGCAGGGCACTTCGTGCCTGGCCAGCAGGGGTTTTAAGCCCCTGCTGACAAAAGAAATCCCCGCACTCTTTGCCTTTTTCTTAAGGTTTGTTGTGCGGGGATTTCCTCTCTATCCTTACTATTCGCAATCCGCTTCGCTTCTTGCTCACCACGCAGGGCACTTCGTGCCTGGCCAGCAGGGGTTTTAAGCCCCCTGCTGGCAAAAGAAATCCCCACACTCCTTTCCCTTCGGGTTTGTTGTGCGGGGATTTCTTTTACTGCGTTATATCATGAATCGATCAAGGTTATTGTTTATTACATCAACAGCGTCGGCGACTGAGTTTGCGGCTACTGATACCATATCACTGGACTCCGCAACTCCTCTTGCAGCCTCTGTCACAACTTCTACCTGTGAAGCAATCTCCTGTGTAGATGCAGACTGCTCTTCGGAAATGGCAGCCATATTTGTGGCAACATCATTTACGGTCTGCATCTGATCAGCTATATCATTGAGAGTTTCTGAGACACCTGATAATTCCGAGGTGATCTGCTGGAAGGTCTCAGCCGCTGCATTTACATATCCGGCATTATTGTTTATAAGCTCAGTATTTGTATTTGACTTCTCCGAGAGAAGTTTTACACGGCTTGACATTTCAGTGATGATCTCTGCAATCTGTGCTGTAGCCTGAGCTGAATTGTTTGCAAGATTTCCTATTTCGGAAGCAACTACCGCAAATCCTTTTCCTGCATCACCGGCTCTTGCTGCTTCTATTGAAGCATTGAGAGAAAGTAAGTTGGTCTGTGTGGATATTGCCGTAATCATATCTACTATCTCATTGATCTTCTGAGCAGCATCGTCAACCGCCTCAACTGCATCGGCCATATCATGCATTGATGATACAACATCTGTCATACCCTCGGATACAGTCTCCATATCTTTCTTTCCGTCCTCAGCCTTTTCAACAAGACTGTTCATGGATTCCTCTATCCTTCTCTCACCTTCATTTACATCATCTATGGTCTGTGCAAGCTTTGTAGCGCTCTCTGCAATTGCAGTTACCGCATCGGCCATATTTGTGATGGTTCCTCTTATATGCTCCATGGATGTCGACTGATTTGCAGCTGCACCCTCAAGCTGATCTGCGGTATCCTGAGATGTGTGTGCCTCACCGCGAAGTCTCACTGAGGCATCTTTTATATCAGTTATTGAGCTTCTCATTCCTGAGATAAACTGTCCCATAGCACTGTTCATATATGCGATTTCATCATTTCCCTTTGTCTTTACCTCTACGGTAAAATCTCCTTCAGCAATCTTTTTGATATTGCTTGTAAGATCGTTGACCGGTCTCTTTATCATCCTTGTAATAACGCGGATCATAATAATAACCACAACAACTACCGCTATGACAGTAAAGATGATAAGTGCTATCACTATCTGGTTGACAGTAGCAAAAACTTCTGTATTCTTTACATATATAAGAACCTTCCAGTCTGTACCGTCTATTGTTGAACTACATACAAGATACTTCTCACCTGCATCAACGTTAATAACAGTCTCGTCTTCTGACGCAAGAACATTTTGAATTCCCGTAAGGAAGACATTATCTTCCAACTCGCTTATGTTTTTTCCGCAAAGGCTTGTATCCTCATAGGAAAGGACAAGTCCTGAAGATGTCATCATCATAGCCTTTCCGGTATCGTAGAGAGTAACCTCGTTTAAGATATTCTGAACGCTACTCATCATAAGATCGGCAACAAAAACTCCCTCACGTCCGTCTTTTAAATGTACATGTCTTTGTACGGTTGAGCACAGATTTCCTGTGGCTGTATCAAAGTACGGAACATCATAATAATAGAAGTAACTGTCCGAATACTTTATTGCCTCGAGATACCAGGCCTTCTCTGTCGCCTCAAATCCCTCCTCTATGGACGGATCTGCAGGATATATAAAAGTACCGTCATCCAATGCAAGATATACACCGGTAGGTATCATGTCATATCTGCCTATTGTGCTCTCAAGATATGAGCGAAGAGCAGCCTCATCCTCGAAATCATTCTGTTCTACAGCATCTGCCACTCCGTTAAGATAATAAAAAGTGGCATTCAATTCTCGGTTTATCAATCCTGCATCTGTTGATACTTCCGTTTTTAAGGATTTATCAATCAGATCATCAACCATTCCGTATCCGAAGCTTATAACAATAAGCTCTGCTGCCACCATGCTGACTACCAGCATTACAGCTGAGATAAGCGAAAGCTTTCTACTGATCGACTTAATATTTTTGTTTTCTTTGTTTTTCATACTCCACTCCTTTGTTGCAATGAAAAGTCACAAACCACTAGTATATAGTGAAAATATAATTTTTCAACAGCAAAGAGCAATTTGATTATATATGTGCTATTTATGTATGTTTTTGCCCAAAAAAGAAGCCGTCCATTGATAGGACGACTTCTCTCTTATTAAGTCCAGGTTGCTATTTTTCCGAGAGAGTTTGCAACTCCCATGACTGCAAGCAATCCTACTCCCGTGTACAATACATTAATGACAGCAGGATTTCCTTTCAGCTTGTCCTCATATTTCTTTGCAAAATACACTGTCAAGAATGCAAAGGCAAACTGTAAATATATCTGTGTTCTGCTTCCGGAGCTTGTCAGAGAAGGTGAAAAGCCTATTATAACCTTGCTGGCAAAGCCACCCAACATAACCATTGAAAGTATAAATGCCTCAAGGTTTGAGGTGGAAAGCTTTATTATCACAACCTCTATGCAAAGAATAAACATTACCCACATGAAAGGCACAATGTATGCCCCCGGTCTGTTGAAGTTGTGAATTCCGGTTCTTAAATCTCCGTTTGATATCAGCTTGTAAAGGGGACTTAATATCTTGCTACCCTTTGCAAGTACAAATGGTATCGGTACAACGGCAAGAACAGCAAATACAGGACTGTTAAAACATACGATAAAAATGAGCGCGCACACAAATGAAAAAGCTATCAAAAGTACATTGGTATTCACAAAAGTCTTAAGTGCATGATCAAGCCCCGCAAGAAGCTTGTCAATGAATGAATACATTCCGTATGTCGTCATATCGCCCATGGATATCTCTTCCGTCGCCCTTACAGCATTGCCGGGACAGGTGACGATAAATATCAATTCACATATTACGATTATAAAACCTATCCAAAGAAGGATGTGAGGTCTCTTGTTTTTTACTATGAATTCATATGCTATCGCAAGTATGTAGAAAGCGAGTAAAAGAGCACTCATCTGCTCCATGTTTGCTGCATATATAAGCGCCGGGAAACTTAAAGTAATCCGAATAGGGCTTACCTTTTCCCCTCTGATTCCATCTACTGCAGTCCCCATCACAAAAGCACCGAAAGCCAACGGCCACATATAGTTCATAAGGGATGCAACCCAGCCTGCGCTCGACATATCACCCATGTAATACATGAAGATTGTTCCGACAAGAATCCATGTGCAAGGCTCATTGTTTTTTAATCCCAATATTTTTTTCATAGAGAAAAAAAGAAGAATCATAACCAGAGAATCAAGAATCCCCCAAAGCACAAGGTGTCTTGCCAAAATAGCAAGAACCGCCTCTATTACGATTCTCGAGGACCAGGTATGATATCGTATCGAGAGAAATGCTCTCATCGAATACTGATCCAACACAGTAGCAAAATATCTTTTGGCATCCAAGATGTCGCTCTCGTGCATATTGAGATGCATGAGGACTATAACAATCGAAAGGACAATTAAAGGAGCAAATTCTTTGGCGTACTTATTTATTTTTTCTGTCATATCTTCTCCCCTTTATATCTCGTTCGTATTGAACTCTGTCCCTGTATCCAACAGACATTCACTATCATTGTTTCTGAACATAATATATATTCGATATGTTCCGTTAAGTTCTTTTTTTCCGGTGACAGCCTGGAAGCCGCTCATGCTGTAATCGCATCCGTCATCCATCAGTTGGCTTATGTCCTCCCTCGAGAAACATCCGGTTCGAAGTTCATAAGTTTCTTCCGTCGATGTGTCTTTCACGATAACAGCCACATCCACCGTCTCTATGTCCTCGCCTGCTTTAAAAGCAAATCCGGTGATTCTTATCTCTCCGCTCTCACCTCGATAAATCTGTTCTATCTGGTGATGATACTCATCCCCACCGATATCATATTGTGAGATATCAACACTTTTCTTTGTCACATATTGCAGGTATGTCAGTGCGCATATCAAAAGCGCTACGGCTGTGAATATGCAAACTACAAATTTGATCATTCTGTTCGGTTTGTACTCCCCGGTCAGTTTTTCTTTTATCACGCGCATTTCTCCTTGTTTTTGACATAGAGAAAAAATCCCTAATATCAAATATAGTCGGAAAATCTTATTTTTAGATTTTCCGACTTATATTATACACTAAATATTCTTAACTTGTGCAATATCTACCGGCTCCATTTTTTTGTGTGCTGTCTCAAGTGAATGAGCGAGCGCATTTGCCGTATCCATCGCGGTTATACAATAAACACCTGTCTCAATTGCATTTCTTCTGATAAGGAATCCGTCTCTGCTCTTATCTCCGTTACCCTGTGTAGGTGTATCTATTACAAGGTCAATCTTGTGTCCTAAAATAAGGTCCATGACGTTAGGCGATTCCTGTGTGATCTTGTTTACGCGAAGTGCTTCCACACCGTGTTCATTCAGATATTTTGCGGTGCTTCTCGTAGCGTAAATCTTGTATCCCAGAGCCTTAAATCTCTTTGCGACTTCCACAGCCTCAGGCTTGTCCGCATCCTTTACTGTCATTATCATCTGCTTATGCTTCGGAAGCGATATTCCTGCTCCGAGGAATGCCTTGTAAAGTGCCTCATCAAAGTTCTTTGCGATTCCCAAGCACTCTCCGGTGGACTTCATCTCAGGTCCGAGTGAGATCTCAGCTCCCCTGAGTTTTTCAAAGGAGAATACAGGCATCTTTATAGCTATATAATCAGCCTCAGGTGCAAGTCCGGTAGGATATCCCATTCCTTTTAAGGTATTTCCGATGATAACCTTTGTCGCGAGATCTACTATTGGGATTCCGGTTACCTTGCTTATGTAAGGAACTGTTCTCGACGATCTAGGGTTTACCTCGATTACATATACCTCGTTGTCCATTACGATGAACTGGATATTTATCATTCCGATTATATGGAGTGCTCTCGCAAGTCTCTCTGTGTAATCCACAAGTTTTGCTTTTATCTCATCACTGATTGTCGGTGCAGGATATACCGAGATTGAATCTCCCGAGTGAACTCCGGTTCTCTCGATATGTTCCATGATTCCCGGAATAAGGATGTCGGTTCCATCGCATACGGCATCGACCTCTATCTCTTTTCCCTGGAGATATTTGTCTACGAGAATCGGATGATCCTGAGCTATACGGTTGATGATATCGATAAACTCTTCTATCTCATCATCATTGTAAGCGATACGCATTCCCTGTCCTCCGAGAACATATGAAGGGCGGACAAGTACAGGGTATCCGAGTCTGTGTGCGACTTCTTTTGCCTCCTCGGCAGTGAAAACGGTTCCGCCTGCGGCACGAGGTATCTTTGTCTTCTCAAGGATCTCATCGAAGAGTTCTCTGTCCTCTGCGGCATCGACATCCTCAGCCTTTGTTCCAAGGATTTTCACTCCCATTTTCATGAGGTGCTCAGTGAGTTTTATCGCGGTCTGTCCACCGAACTGAACCACGGCTCCGTCCGGCTTCTCAAGATTTACTATATTTTCAACGTCCTCCGGTGTGAGAGGCTCAAAGTAGAGCTTGTCTGCGATATCGAAGTCGGTTGAAACAGTCTCAGGGTTGTTATTTACGATAACTGTCTCGTAACCTTCTTTTGCAAATGCCCAGGTGCTGTGAACCGAACAGTAGTCGAATTCGATTCCCTGACCGATACGTATAGGACCGGATCCCAAGACAAGCACCTTCTTTTTAGGATGTGTCTCTACGGCTTCGTTCACACCGTCATAGATACCATAGTAGTATGGAGTAGATGCCTCAAACTCTGCGGCGCAGGTGTCAACCATCTTGAAGGCGGCAACGATGTTGTTGTCGTAACGCATCTTTTTTATATCTTCCTCGGATATTCCGGTAATTCTTGATATTACATTGTCCGGGAACTCAAGTCTCTTTGCTTCCTTCAAAAGCTCGGCTGTCAGTTTCTCGGTTGCGAGCATTTTTTCCGTCTCAACGAGGATTGCAATCTTGTCGATAAACCAGATGTCTATTCCCGTGAGTTTGTGTATATGCTCAGGTCTCACTCCTCTTCTTAAAGCCTCTGCTACGGCAAATATTCTTCTATCATCCACGACTGTGAGCTGGCTTTCGAGTTCCCTGTCTGTATATTTGTCAAAATCGTATGCGATAAGACAATCCACATGCTGTTCAAGGGATCTTATCGCCTTCATGAGAGCACCCTCGAAGTTTGTACAGATGCTCATGACCTCTCCGGTAGCCTTCATCTGAGTAGTAAGTGTTCTCTTTGCGGTTATGAATTTGTCGAAAGGCAGACGAGGAATCTTTACTACGCAGTAATCGAGCATAGGCTCAAAGCTTGCATAGGTTTTTCCTGTGATTGCATTCTTTATCTCATCGAGTGTGTATCCGAGTGCAATCTTTGCGGCAACCTTTGCTATAGGATATCCCGTAGCCTTTGATGCGAGAGCCGAAGAACGGCTTACTCTAGGGTTTACCTCTATTACACAGTACTCGAACGAATCCGGTTTGAGAGCGTACTGAACGTTACATCCTCCGGTGATTCCAAGCTCGGTTATGATATTTAAAGCAGATGTACGAAGCATCTGATATTCTTTGTCTCCCAAGGTCTGCGAAGGTGCAACTACTATCGAGTCTCCCGTGTGGACACCGACCGGGTCGATGTTTTCCATATTACATACGGTTATGCAGTTTCCTGCTGCATCACGCATAACCTCATACTCGATTTCTTTCCATCCGGCGATACATCTCTCGACAAGAACCTCGTGAACTCGGCTGAGTCTGAGTCCGTTTGAGAGGATGTCTATAAGTTCCTGCTCGTCGTGAGCGATTCCGCCGCCACTTCCTCCAAGTGTATATGCCGGTCTCAAAACAACCGGGTAACCTATTGTATTTGTAAATTTGATTCCGTCTTCAACCGTATTTACAACGAGCGATGCGGCAACCGGCTCACCGAGTTTTTCCATGGTGTCCTTGAAGGCCTGTCTGTCCTCTGCTTTAAATATGGTCTCTGCGGTCGTACCGATAAGTTTTACATTGTTCTCTGCGAGAAATCCGGACTCTGCAAGCTCCATTCCAAGGTTTAGTCCTGCCTGTCCTCCAAGTGTCGGAAGAACGCTGTCAGGCTTTTCTTTCTTTATGATCTCCTGCAAAACCGATACCGTCAAAGGCTCGATATAAACCTCGTCAGCTATCTCTTTATCTGTCATGATGGTGGCCGGGTTTGAGTTTACAAGTACAACCTCCACTCCCTCTTCCTTGAGAGAACGGCAGGCCTGTGTTCCAGCGTAGTCAAACTCTGCTGCCTGTCCGATGACGATAGGACCGGAACCGATTACTAATACTTTTTTTATGTCTTTATTTCTTGGCATTATTCGTTTCCTCCCATCATCTCTATAAATCTGTCAAAAAGATATCCCGAATCCTTCGGTCCCGGACTTGCCTCCGGATGAAACTGTACGGTAAAAATATTTTTACCGACATATTTGAGTCCCTCGTTGGTGCCGTCATTTACATTGACAAATGCAGGCTCACAAACCTTAGGGTCTAGCGTATCCGTGTCGACTGCGTATCCATGGTTCTGTGACGATATGTATACACGACCGGTCAAAAGATCTTTAACAGGGTGGTTTCCGCCTCTGTGTCCGTATTTCATTTTGTAGGTTTTGGCGCCGGTTGCGAGTGCCATGAGCTGGTGACCTAAGCATATCGCAAAAATCGGGACATCACTTGCATAGAGTTTTTTGATCTCCTCTATAATCTCCACATTGGTCTCCGGATCTCCGGGGCCGTTTGAGAGCATGATTCCGTCCGGATTTGTGGCAAGTATCTCCTCCGCAGTTGTGTGAGCCGGATAAACTGTAACCTCACATCCTCTGTCGTTTAGAGACTTTGCTATATTGTTCTTTGCTCCGAAATCCATGAGAGCAACTTTTTTGCCCTTTCCTTTCAGAGTATATTTTGAAGAACAGGTTGTGATATCAACCACATTACCAACTTTGTACTCTTTGAGTTTTTCTATGACTTCCTTTATATCGTAGTCGTCATCAGTTGTAACCATTCCGTTCATGGTTCCTTTTTCTCTCAATATCTTTGTGAGAGCTCTTGTATCTATGCCGGCAACTCCCGGAATATCATACTCCTCAAGAAACTCATGGATGGTACCTTCACATCTGAAATTACTAGGTTTCCTTGAGAGTTCTCTCACAATATATGCGTCAGGCCATGCCCTCTTTGATTCCATATCCGGTGTGACACCGTAATTTCCTATTAATGGATATGTCATAACGACTGCCTGTCCGGCATAAGATGGGTCGGTAAGAACCTCAAGATATCCTGTCATGGATGTGTTGAATACAATCTCACTGATGACTGTCTTCGTAGAGCCTATGCTTACTCCTTCAAAAACAGTGCCGTCTTCAAGTATCAAAAATGCTTTCATTCGGTCACCTCTTTCATAATGAAACACCTAAATTTTTACAAAAAAAAAAGATTTCTCTTTTTTTCCCGGTAAAAATGTATTTACAAAGTCCGGGCATACTATGCCCCTTTGCATCTGTTTTAAACTAGAGGAATATTACCACATGTGTTTTGTCATTTCAAGCCAAAATTAAAAGCCATCCGTAGATGGCTTTGGATTTGTTGTTTCTGTATTATTGTGCGCCTGCCTTAAATACTCTATTCCTTACTATATAATAAGCGCTTATCGTAAGTATTCCGGTTATCACCCAGGATATCGGATATACCCTGAAAAGCAGGGCAAAATCGTGGTGATCCGGTATGTAGGTAAAGACATACAAAAGTCTGAATACACAGGTTCCCAGTATCGATATGACCGCCGGAACGAGCGAGTGATTCATTCCTCTGAGACACCCTCCGCTCACCTCATAGCTTGCAATGAGAAAATGCAGACTGAATGCATTTGCCAGACGTATCATGGCAAATTCGATGACGTCAGGGTCCGTTGTAAATATTCCAATCACGCTGTATCTGAATATCATAAGCACAAGTACAATGACGACCGACACGCTAAACCCTCCGAGAAGGCACATGCGAAAAACTTTCTTGCAGCGGTCATATTTCATAGCACCGTAGTTTTGACTGGTGAAAGTCACCGCCGACTGCGCAAATGCATTTATGGCGCAATAGGATATAAAATCAAAGTTTGATGCGGCCGTGGAGCCAGCAATCGCATTCGCGCCAAAGCTGTTCACGGACGACTGTATCACAACATTTGAAAGTGAAAATACCGCTCCCTGAATACCTGCAGGAAGTCCGATTTTCATCATCTGAACCAGGTATTTTTTCTGTATTTTAAGTTTTCTTAAATCAACTCTGAAAAGTTCCTCCTCAGTCATAAGAAAGTAAAGTACAAGTCCTGCGCTCAACATATTTGAAAATACGGTTGCAAGACCTACTCCGATAACGTGAAGATTGAATCCAACAACAAAAATAAGATTCAAAACTATATTTACCACGCCGGACAAAGTCATTGCGTAGAGAGGTCTCTTGCTGTCTCCTTTGCTTCTCAAAACCGCTGAACCGTAATTGTATACCATGATTGCAGGCATCGCAAAAAAGTACGTCCTAAGATATATAATGGCAAGCTCCATTACCTCGGTCGGCGCCGCCATCAGAATAAGTATTCTTCTGGAGAGAAACCATCCGATTATAATGAGTGCAAATCCAAACACAAAAGCCGATGCTATTACGGTGTGAACCGCGTCATTTATTTCATTTTTTCTGCAGCTTCCTATCTGTATTCCAAGCATTGTATTTGCACCTATCGAAAGACCGATAAAGGTACTTATTATAAGATTTATAACCGCGGCGTTGCTGCCGACGGCCGCCATTGCATTCGCCGATGCAAATCTTCCGACCACTGCGAGATCCGCCGCGTTGAACAACTGCTGAAGTATGCTGCTTGCCGCAAGCGGAAGTGCAAACATTACAATCTTGTCAAAAAGACTGCCATTTATCATATCTACATTATTTGCGTTTTTTTTGGATGTATCTGCCATATTTTTCTCCTCACAAATAATTAGTATATCACACACAAAACAACATAGATAACTTTTTGTACAACGTCTTTTTATTTGGTGAACTTAAAAGATTTATAAATATTTACAATAAATAAATTCGGGGCATTTCTTGTCTACCGATACAGGTTTTTGTTACTATTATTTAGATAGTAAATCAGACACAGAAAGGAAAATTTATGCCAAAGAGAACAGACATCAACAAGGTACTCATCATAGGCTCAGGCCCCATCGTTATCGGTCAGGCTTGCGAGTTCGACTACTCGGGTACCCAGGCTTGCAAGGCCTTAAAGAAACTCGGATACGAGATAGTTCTTGTAAACTCAAATCCGGCAACCATTATGACGGACCCTAAGACTGCTGATGTAACTTACATCGAGCCTTTGAACGTGGAGAGACTCGAACGCATCATAGAAAAGGAACGCCCTGATGCCCTTCTTCCAAACCTCGGTGGACAGTCAGGTCTCAATCTCTGTTCCGAGCTTTATAAAGCCGGAGTACTCGACAAATACAATGTGAAAGTCATCGGTGTTCAGGTTGATGCCATAGAGCGTGGAGAGGATAGAATTGAGTTTAAAAAGACCATGGATTCACTCGGTATTGAGATGGCAAAAAGCGAAGTCTCATACTCGGTTGAGGAAGCCCTGGCCATCGCTGACAAACTCGGCTATCCGGTCGTGCTTCGTCCCGCTTACACTATGGGCGGTGCCGGCGGTGGGCTCGTATACAACAAAGAAGAACTGAAAACCGTCTGCGCAAGAGGTCTTCAGGCATCGCTCGTCGGCCAGGTTCTCGTTGAGGAGTCCATACTCGGCTGGGAAGAACTTGAGCTTGAGGTTGTCAGAGACTCTGAAGGCAATATGATAACCGTCTGTTTCATAGAAAATATAGATCCGCTCGGAGTGCACACAGGTGATTCCTTCTGCTCAGCACCTATGCTCACCATATCGGAGGAATGCCAAAAACGACTCCAGGAACAGGCATATAAGATTGTAGACAAGGTTCAGGTCATAGGAGGTACAAACGTACAGTTTGCACACGATCCTGTGACAGACCGAATAATAGTAATCGAGATCAACCCGAGAACATCTCGCTCTTCCGCTCTCGCATCAAAGGCTACAGGTTTTCCTATAGCTTTGGTTTCAGCTATGCTGGCCTGCGGACTCACATTAAAAGACATCCCTTGCGGAAAGTATGGCACACTCGACAAATATGTACCGGACGGAGATTATGTCGTAATAAAATTTGCCCGCTGGGCCTTTGAAAAATTCAAGGGTGTTGAGGACAAACTCGGCACACAGATGCGTGCCGTAGGTGAGGTCATGAGTATCGGAAAGACTTACAAGGAAGCTTTCCAGAAAGCCATCCGCTCTCTTGAGACCGGAAGATACGGCCTCGGACATGTCAAAGATTTTGACACTCTCTCAAAGGATGAGCTTTTAAGAAGACTTGCCACCCCTTCAAGTGAGAGACATTTTCTCATGTATGAGGCTCTGAGAAAAGGAGCCACGGACGATGAGATATTTGAGATCACAAAAGTAAAGCATTATTTCATAGATCAGATGAGAGAACTCGTCGAGGAGGAGGAAG
>JAILHT010000004.1 GCA_024695665.1 Lachnospiraceae bacterium | reverse complement strand
ACTCACACCTGTTGCAAAGGAGTTTATAAAAGAAAACGGTTATGAGCCGCAGTACGGAGCGAGACCTCTCAAACGATTCCTTCAGAAGCATGTTGAGACCCTTTCGGCAAAACTTATCCTTGAGGGAAATGTCTCCGAGGGCGACATTATAGAAATCGATGTTGAGGGAGATAAGCTTGTAGCGAAAGTAAAATAAAAAATATGCCTACCATCCGTGACTATAGGGGATATTAACTCTTATTAGCATTATGTGATGGTAGGCATTTTTGACGATTTTGAGTCTGTGGGTGTATTCGTGCAGACTCTTTTTTTTATTGCGATAGCCCTTCTTTTACATTTTCTTTTAAAAATATTTATCCTGCATAGAAGAATTTTACCAGGAATAAAAGGGAGAGAAGATAGGTGAGAAGTGAGACTTCTTTTCTTCTTCCCATGACGATCATCATTACCGAGTAGGTGATGAGTGCAAGTCCGATTCCGTGTCCGATGGAACCTGAAATAGGCATTGCGATTATCATCATTGCTACAGGGATGAGCTGAGTCTTGTCGGAAAAATCGATGTCCTTGAGCCCGTTCATCATCAAAAATCCTACGTAAATAAGAGCTGATGATGTAGCCGGAGCAGGGATGATTCCCGCGATAGGCGCGATGAACATACAAAGGAGGAAAAGGATTCCGGTCGTGACCGAAGTGAGTCCCGTTCTTCCGCCTGCCTCGACACCTGAAGCTGACTCAACGAATGTTGTTACGGTTGATGTACCGGTGAGTGAACCGGTTATTGTTCCGATGGCATCCGACATAAGAGCCTCTTTCATCTGTGGCATTTTTCCGTCTTTGTCGAGCATGTTTGCACGGTTTGCGGTACCTACGAGAGTGCCGATGGTATCAAACATATCTATTACACAGAAGGTTACAACAAGCGTTGTTACCGTAACCCATCCAAGGCTCATAAAACCCTTGAAATCAAGAGCGAAAAGAGTTGTATCCGCAAGATCTTTAAAAGGTGGTGCAAATGAGGCACCTGCCAGAGATTCAAAAGGATTTATACCGAGCACAAAATATTCTCCTATCCAATACAAAACGGAAGCGGAAAGAATTCCGTAGAGGACACAGCCCTTCAATCCTTTGTGGCTCAATGTGATTATTACGAACAATCCGAAGAACATTGTGATAACGGTAAGAACCATTGCAGGATAAGCATCCGCCATTGTGGAAGAAGCATAATTTGCAGTGAGTGCTCCGAAGAAGTCGCGCATTACAAAGAAACGTTCTCCGTCGGAATTGTATACACCTGCGTTTGATCCGAGACCAATGTTTAAAAGCATCATACCGATTGAAGGCCCGATTCCGAGGCGGATAGCCGCAGGTATCGCATCAACTATTTTTTCACGCACATTCAAGATAGAAAGAATGATAAAAACAGCACCTTCTATGAAAACGATGCAGAGAGCCGAACGGAATGACTGAAGATAAGTCATACCGGAAAGTGCGGCAAGATTTCCGACTACTATAGCAAAGAAACTGTTGAGTCCGTTTCCCGGCGCCATGGCGAAAGGCTTGTTTGCATACAATCCCATGACTATTGTTCCCAAAGCGGAGGAAATACATGTTGCCAAAAATACACCGTTCCAAAGTTCCTGTCCCTCAGCTTTGAATCCGGTAAGTATATTCGGGTTCAAAGCAAAGATGTAAGCCATGGTCATAAATGTTGTCAGACCGGCCATAATCTCTGTTTTTACAGTGGTGTTGTTCGCTTTTAATTTAAACAACTTTTCCATAAAAAATCTCCTTTTTCGTTGTAGCATTTCTCAAGTGAGTACTCACTATTTTTGCACAATTTTGCGATGATTTCAACTGCGACGATGCGTAGAATAAAATACAAGTTTACTAAAAAACATACAACCTCTATAATTCGAATTGAACGTGGTTTATGCGTTTGAATTTTCATTATGACAGTGCATATATATGTGGAAGAGGCACTATGTCAGACAGGAATTATAGGGGGCTTTTTATGGATGGGATAAGTAAACCGTTAGATCTTCATAAGGTTAAGGTTGCGGATGGCTTTTGGAAGGACGAGATGGAACTCGTAAGAAATGAGATTTTGCCGTACCAGTGGAATGCTTTAAATGATAATGTCGAGGGAGCTGCGCCGAGTTTTTGTATGAGAAACTTTAAGGAGGCGGTAAAACTCAACAAAAAGAGGAAGACAGACAAGGATTTCAAGGAGCCGGTTTTTAAACCGGGAGATTTCGAGACACTTCCAAAAAAAGAGGGAGAGTTGGAAGAATTCAAGTTTTATGGATTTGTATTTCAGGACACCGATTTTTACAAGTGGGTTGAGGCAGTAGGCTATTCACTTATAGCACATCCGGACGAGGAACTCGAGAAACTCGCGGACGGCGCTATAGATATCGTGAGCGAAGCTCAGCAGGAAAACGGATATCTGGACACTTATTATATTTTGAACGGGCAGGATGCTGTTTTTACAAATCTTAGGGACAATCATGAATTGTACTGCCTGGGACATCTCATTGAGGGAGCTGTCTCCTATTATGAGTCGACCGGCAAAGACAAGCTTTTAAAGGTTGCCTGCAGGTATGCTGATTTCGTGGATGAAAAGTTCGGAAAAGGTAAGATTGAAGGTTATCCGGGACATGAGATTGCGGAGATGGCATTGATAAAACTCTTTGAAGTCACAAAAGAGGACAGATACAAAAAGCTGGCAAAATATTTTATAGATCAAAGAGGACAAAAACCATACTATTTCGAGGCAAATGAAGAGCATGATACACCTCTCAATCCAAAATATCACCAGATGCACAAGCCGGTAAGGGAGCAGGAAGAGCCTGTGGGTCATGCGGTAAGAGCCGTGTATCTATACTCCGGAATGGCCGATGTCGCAAGGGTTTACAATGATGAAGAACTGTTTGAATGTTGTGACACACTCTGGAAAAATATTGTGGAGAAAAAGATGTATGTGACCGGAGGAATAGGAGCAACGCACATTGGAGAAGCATTTTCCTTTAACTATGATTTGCCGAACGATACGGCATACAATGAGACCTGTGCGGCTATAGGACTTGTGTTCTTCACAAGAAGGATGCTCGAGATGAAGGCGGATTCAAAATATGCTGATATTATGGAACTTGCCCTCTACAACGGTGTTTTAAGCGGGATGGCTTTAGACGGAAAAAGTTTTTTCTATGTCAATCCGCTTGAGGTTTTGCCAAAAGCCTGCCATGAGGACGACAGAAAATTCCATGTGAAACCTGTCAGACAAAAGTGGTTCGGGTGTGCATGCTGCCCACCGAACCTCGCAAGACTTTTAAGCTCTATAGGTGCTTATGCTTTTACCGAGAATAAGGATGTATTTTATGTTCACCAATATATAGGAACAGATATTGAAGCCTCAAACGGAATAAAGGCGAAGCTAGAGTCCGGATTCCCGTGGGAGGGAAGCGCAAATATCAGAATTACAGAGACAAAAGAAAAGGAAGATTTTACTTTTGCACTTAGACTTCCGGCATGGGATGAAGGCGGAAATATAAGAGTTTATGACAAAACGAAAAATGATATTACATCCACACTGAAAAAAGAGGAGAAGGACGGTTATCTTTATATAACAAAATCCTGGGAGGCAGGAGATGTCATAAGTGCTGAATTTGTCATGAATGTGAGCATTCTCGAGGCGGATTCAAGGATAAGAGAAGACATAGGCAAGGTTGCGATAAAGAGGGGACCTGTCGTATATTGTCTCGAGGAGAAAGACAACGGAGCAGATCTTCATATGCTTTCCGTGGACGTGTATGCCACACCTGCAGTGAAGGATGATGACATTCTTGGGACAAAGATAAAGAGCATTGACATTGCGGGAGTCAGAAGAAAACCAAACTTGGTCGATACGGGAATGCCTTATAAGATGGTAAAAAATGTTGAATTTGAGGAGACTTCACTTCATTTCATTCCATATTACACATGGGCAAACCGCGGTGAGAACGAGATGAGAGTCTGGATATAGGAGAATATCCATATATAAGAAATAATAATGATAAAAAAGAAGCTGCACACCTTAAAAGAAAAGGCGTGCAGCTCTTTTGGTCTTTGTGAAATATGTTTTAGATAGTAAATGTATCTACAAAATCTCCGATCTTTGACGCAGAGTTTGCTACGGTCAAAGCGCTGGAGTCAACGTTCTTACTCTCATCAGCAACCTGCTGAGCGCTTGTTGCAGCGGATTCGACAGTAGCGGAAACTTCCTCGGTACTTGCCGACTGCTCCTGAGCTATTGCGGCTACGGTTGTAGCGATCTCGTTTACCTTGTCCATCTTCTCCATCATTTCATTTATGGACTCACCGATCTCATCCAGAGATGTGAAAATCTCCTGGAAGGTTGTTCCTGTTACGCTTACAGATTCGTTGCTCTGCGAGATGTCTTTCACACTTGCCTCTGAACGTTCTGCGAGTGTCTTTATCTGGTTGGTGATATCACCGAGAATATTTCCGATGTCTGTTGTGGCACTTGCACTCTCATTTGCAAGGTTTCCAATCTCGGTTGCAACAACCGCGAATCCCTTACCTGCTTCACCTGCTCTTGCAGCCTCTATAGATGCATTGAGGGAGAGAAGGTTTGTCTGTGTGGAGATTGAATTTATCATCTCTACTATAGAGTTGATCTTCTGAGCTGCCTCATCGACAACTTTTACAACCTCGTTCATCTCGTCCATAGAATTTGAAATGTTGTCCATATTCGACTGAACTGTGTTCATGTCCTCACGACCTTTTTGAGCCTTTTCGAGAAGACCCTTCATAACGTCGTTTACTGCGGCACCCTGGTCAACTGTTTCGCTCACTGCAGTTGCAAGCTCTGTAGCATTTGTTGCAAGCTCTGTGACGGAGATTGCAACTTCATCCATTGCCTCTCTGATCTGATCCATTGACATGCTCTGCTGGTTTGCCTGATCGTTCATAAGTCCGGAAGCCGAACGGCTTACATCCGCTTCATCAGAGAGCTGTTCGGTAACCTGCTTCATCTCTCCGAGAGTAGAACGCATTCTGTTTACATACTCATGCATGCGATTGTTCATCTTGCCGATCTCGTTGTTTCCGCTAGGGTTGATATCAACCGTAAAATCGCCCTCGGAAATCTTTACGATTGTATTTGTGAGGCTTGTAACCGGTTTTGTGATCATCTTGTTTATAAGAATTATGATTACGATTGTACTTATCACAAGCATTACGATTACAAGAATTACTGTAATTATAAGAAGATGATTGAGCTCGCTCAAAATGTCATTTTTCTTTACGTATGAGACTAGAGTCCACTCTGTGTTGGGAACACTTGTAAGAGCAACGAGATAATCAGCACCGTCATTTCCTTTGAGTGTGACAACCGAGCCTACATTTCCATTTGATATTGAAGTATATACGGACTGAAGAAAACTGTCATCTGTGTAGGATGAAACATCATTTCCAACATAATCCTCCGTCTGTGATGCGATGATCGTGCTTCCGCACAAAAGCATGCTGGCACCTGTTCCTGACGGTGTGTATGCGCTTACAGCTTCAGATATTCCTTTGAGTACGATATCAGTTGAGAGAGCACCGCTTCTTCCGTCCGTCATGTTCACAGATCTTGATCCGCACACAACCATAGCACCTGTGGTGAGATCTAATGACGGATCGCCCAAAAACAGGGAGGTGTTTGCCACACCGTTTGTGTACCAGGTTCTTGTCGTCGGATCGTAGTCCGAGTCAGGAACCCATCCTGCACCGTCATAGAAACTCTTGTCTGAGAAAGCGATATAAACATCGCTCACCATATCCGAATACTCTTCCATAGCCGGTACAAGAGCCGCAAAAAGCTCTTCATCGGAAGAAAAATCCGTTGATTCGATTACATCAGCAAGCCCGTTATAATAGCCTTTTATGTCAGATAAGGTTGATCCTATATCGTTTGCATTTGCCGTGGATTCCTGAGACAGAGAAGTCATGCCTTCTTCGGTGATGACTGTCCTTGAATTTGAGAATATGATTGTGGCAACAAGAATGATAAACACCGCAATCATTGGAACCAGCACGATTAGTAACTGAGTACTGATCCTCTTTTCTTTGGTAGCACTATTTTTTTGTCTTTTCATAAGCCTTAATCCTCCTGCCGAATATGGTACTATTTTACCATTTTAAAAAATTAGAAATCAAGGTCGCTTTTAACAGAAAACGCTTGTTGTTTTTGTATAAAATGCATATGTTATATGATAAAATGAAGTCTGCAATCGAATGAAAATAATGAAGATTATATAGCTGTGACTAATGAGATACAGCGCAAACAGGGGAAATAACATGGATTTGTTTGAATATATGAGAGGGCAGCAAAAGGAAAAGGATGCGCCTTTGGCTTCGAGGATAAGACCGAGAACCTTAGATGAGGTCGTCGGGCAGGAGCATATAATAGGAAAAGACAAATTGCTCTACCGCGCGATAAAGGCGGACAAGATAAGCTCCGTCATTTTCTACGGACCTCCGGGAACCGGAAAAACAACACTTGCAAAGGTGATTGCCTCATCGACGAGCGCGGAGTTTATGCAGATAAATGCGACCTCCGCAGGAAAAAAGGATATGGAGGAAGTCGTAGAACAGGCAAAAAACAATGCCGGTATGTACGGAAAGAAGACCATACTTTTTATAGATGAGATTCATCGATTCAACAAAGGGCAGCAGGATTATCTTCTTCCATTTGTTGAGGATGGGACGATTGTTCTCATCGGAGCGACTACAGAAAATCCTTATTTTGAGGTAAATGGGGCTCTTTTATCAAGGTCAATTATCTTTGAATTGAAGCCGCTTGAGAAAGATGACATTAAAAAAATATTACTTCGCGCGGTAAATGACACCGAGAGAGGCATGGGGGCATATGATGCCGAAATCGACGATGACGCCTTGGAATTTTTGGCGGACGGGTGCAACGGGGATGCGAGATCTGCACTCAATGCAATTGAGCTAGGATGCATGACCACTGACAGAGGAGATGACGGCAAGATTCATCTCACACTCTCTGTAATGGAAGAATGCATTCAAAAGCGTGTGATAAAATATGACAAAAACGGTGACAACCATTATGATACGATCTCGGCATTTATAAAGAGTATGAGAGGGTCAGATCCCGATGCGGCAATTTATTATCTGGCAAGGATGCTCTACGCCGGGGAGGACATCAAGTTTATATCAAGAAGAATCATGATATGTGCCGCAGAGGACGTAGGGCTTGCGGATCCGAACGCACTTGTGGTTGCATCTGCCGCGGCGACAGCCATTGAGAGAGTCGGAATGCCGGAGGCGCAGATCATACTGGCAGAGGCAGTGAACTATGTGGCCTCCGCACCAAAGAGCAACGCATCATGCGAATCAATTTTTGCTGCGATGAGAACCGTAAAAGACACTAGGACAGCTGAGGTGCCGGCTCATCTTAAGGATGCCCATTACAAATCCGCCGCAAAACTGGGACATGGAACGGAGTATAAATATGCGCATGACTATCCGGGACATTATGTTACACAACAGTATTTGCCGGACGGACTGACCGAGGAGAAATTTTACAATCCGACAGAGAACGGTTTTGAAAAGCAGGTAAAAGACAGACTGGACAGCCTGGAAAAATATCACAGCGACGATGTGATTTAGAATGAATTTATATCAAAAGTATAAAAATGCACTAAATTCCAATAAAAAAACATATAAAAATGAAAAATTGTACTATTGAAGTTTGGTGTACAAATAATTATGATATCTAGTAAAAGCATTTTTATGCACTGGGTTTTGTGCAGTAGGAGGTAAGACATGAGTAAGCCATATGCAGAGATGACAAAGGAAGAGCTTCTGAGCGAAAGAGAAGTTCTTGCCACAAAATACAAACATTTTCAGGACAGACATCTGTCCCTTGATATGTCCAGAGGAAAACCTTCTGTTGAACAGTTGAATCTTTCAATGGGGATGATGGATGTTTTGAACAGCTCCGTCGATCTCACATGCGAAGACGGAACAGACTGCCGAAACTACGGTGTTCTTGACGGAATTCCGGAGGCTAAGGCGCTTCTTTCAGATATGATGGAATGCAATCCGGACAATATTTTGATCTTCGGAAATTCCAGTCTTAATATAATGTACGATACGATCTCAAGATCGATGACTCACGGTGTTATGGGACATACACCATGGTGTAAGCTGGACAAGGTAAAATTCCTCTGTCCTGTACCGGGATATGACAGACATTTTGCAATAACAGAGCATTTTGGAATTGAGATGATCAATGTGCCGATGCTTCCTACCGGACCGGACATGGATATGGTGGAAAAACTTGTATCAAGCGATGAAGCCATAAAGGGAATATGGTGTGTACCGAAATATTCAAATCCACAGGGAATCACCTACTCGGATGAGACGGTAAGACGTTTTGCAAGACTCAAACCTGCAGCAGGAGACTTCAGAATATACTGGGACAACGCATATACGATCCATCACTTAAATGATATGGACCAGGATCACCTCATCGAGATACTTGCAGAGTGTAAGATTGCGGGAAATGCGGATATGGTATACAAGTTCGCATCCACATCAAAGATAAGCTTCCCGGGTTCGGGACTTGCGGCTATGGCAACATCATTAAACAACCTTGAGGCTATAAAGAAGCAGCTCGCCGTTCAGACAATCGGTCATGACAAGGTAAATCAGCTTCGCCATGTGAGATTCTTCAAGGATATTCACGGAATGCATGAGCATATGAAGAAACATGCCGCAATCCTTAGACCGAAGTTTGAGATGTTGAATGAGATGTTCACAGAAGAGTTCGACGGACTTGGAGTCGGATCCTGGGTAAATCCTAAGGGTGGATATTTCATAGCATTTGAGGCAGTTCCGGGATGTGCGAAGGCCATCGTTGCGAAGGCCAAAAAGTGCGGTGTCATAATGACAACAGCGGGAGCACCTTTCCCGTATGGAATTGACCCTAACGATACTGTAATAAGAATTGCTCCGTCATACCCGGAGATAGAAGATTTGAAGATTGCCGCAGAGATTTTTGTACTCTGTGTAAAGATTTGTACCATTGACAAGGTTCTCGAGGATATGGAGAACAACAAGACAAAGAATACAAAGAAGAAATAGATGAAAATTGTAATAGCGATCGATTCATTCAAGGGAAGCATGTCTTCCCTTGAAGCCGGTTTTGCGGCAAAAAAAGGAATAGAAAAAGTAAAAAAAGACGCGATAATCTGCGTAAAACCACTGGCTGACGGCGGGGAAGGAACAACAGAAGCCCTGACCGCAGGGCTTGGTGGTGAGCTTTTTGACGTCGAGGTAACCGGACCTCTGGGAGGAAAGGTGAATGCGTCTTATGGGATGCTTGAGGATGAAACCTGCGTCATGGAGATGGCATCTGCGGCCGGAATCACGCTTGTCGACAGAGATAGCCTGAATCCGGATAAAGCCGGAACCTACGGAGTGGGTGAGATGATCTGCGATGCGGTGGAAAAAGGTGCGAAGAACTTTATTATCGGAATCGGCGGATCCGCTACAACCGATGGCGGAACCGGCATGCTTAGAGCATTAGGCTTTAGATTTTTGAAGGCGGACGGGACTGAGATTTCTGACGGAATAGAGGAACTTGACCAAATTAGTGAGATAGTTGCATCAAAAAAATCAGAGATTGTATGCGGATGCAACTTTGAAATCGCATGTGATGTCGAAAATCCGCTCTGTGGAAAAAATGGGGCTGTTGCCGTCTTTGGTCCACAGAAGGGAGTCGACCCTGACAAGATAGATTTTTATGATGCAAAGATGCGACATTTTGCAAAAAAGACAGCGGAATTTTTTGGTGTGGACAAGAGCGAGATAAAAGGAACCGGTGCGGCCGGAGGACTCGGATTTGCCTTTTTGAGCTATTTTAAAAATGCAAGACTAAGGCCCGGTACGGATATCGTGCTCGATGCTATAGGACTTCGCGAGGAGATCAAGGACGCCGATGTTGTAGTGACCGGAGAAGGACGTCTTGACGGTCAGACCGCGATGGGAAAGGTGCCTGTCGGAGTTGCAAGACTCGCAAAAGAGTACAACAAAAAAGTCGTTGCTTTTGCAGGCGGTGTGACAGAAGATGCCGCAAAATGTAACGACTGTGGAATAGATGCGTTTTTTCCTATTGTAAGAGGCGTGACAACGCTCGATGAGGCGATGGATACAGAAAATGCAAAAAAGAATATGTCGCTCGCCGTAGAGCAGGTTTTCAGGCTCATTTAAATAAGGTGAACAGTTTTCTCGGTAGTGCGAGCGCAAAGATTATACCCAAAGCTATCGCACCTGCAACCTGGAAAGTGTCAAGCCCTTTTGCCCAGAACTGTTTTGGATCGTTCATTATAAAATAATACGAAGTATAATATATTCCCGCTCCCGGAACGAGCGGAAAGATGCCCGGAAGAAGATACATTGTCACCGGGCATTTTCTTATTCTTGAAAGAATTCTCGACATAAGAGTCAGTATGAAAGTTGCTATCAGGCAGGAAATCATATTGCTGTAGTTTAAATCCTTGAGGATATAGTAAACTATCCAGCCGATTGCGCCTATGACAGCGGCTGTGAGCCACTCCGATCTCGGAGCTATGAATATGATCGCAAATGCGGCAGTGGCGATCATTGCCACTACAAATTGGATTATTAAAGTAGCTATCATGGCATTACTCCCGTGACAAAATAATATAGTGCAATCATAGCGCCGACACCGACAGCTATACACATGGCGGTGAGGACGGCGTCCAAAAGATGTATCGCACCGGAGAGATAGTCGCCGTTGAAGAGATCTCTGATCGAGGTGCTCAAGGCTATTCCCGGAACAAGCTGCATGATACAGCCGATTATGATCTTGTCATACAATATAGGTGCGCCCAAAAACAGTATAAAAAGACTAAGGAAAGTCACATATGCGCTTCCGACGATGTGCATAATGAACTTTGAGGTCTTTTTTCTGCTCATATAAATCAAAAACAGTGCAAGCGGTATTCCGATGAAAAAGGCTATAACGGAATCGAGAACGCTTCCACCGAAGAGATAGCAGAAGCCTGCGGAACCTATTCCACCGCAGAGATTTAGCAGCCAGTCCGGGTGAAGTTTTGATTCTTTGATCTCAAAAAACTTGTTCCAGGCATAGCGAATATCAGGTTTTTTCTCCGCAATCTCACGCGAGAGAGCATTTATCTGTGCTATCTTGTCAAGGTTGACAGAACCCAAAGGGACATGTCTGACAATGCTGCAGGCGTCCTCCTTGTCTTCGTTCGCAGAGGCAAAAATACCGTTTGAAAGCACGTAGACATCGTAGTTTTCCATCTCGTAGGCTTCTAAGATGTGCAAAATGGTATCTTCCACACGATAAATTTCCCCTCCGTTTCTAAGGAGAAGGTCACCCATCTCGACAGCGAAAGTAAGAACGTCCTTCGCGGTGGGTGTCTCCGGCAGATCGGCGGGGTCAAATATAGCTCTGTCCATTGATGAATTGATAAAATTTGAATTCATATTTAACCTCTGAAAGTGTATTGGCTAAGAGTATATTTTAAACTATGAAAACACCAATAACAAGCGAGAAATGAACTGCAAATATCATTTTTTTTCTATGAGTTCGGTGAGCTTTTTGGAGTTGAAAAAGTCGTGTGTAAGCTTGTCATATTCCGCCCACATAGGGAGCGTTTTGCAGGATGAAGAATTCGGACATTTATCGGAATCCTTCGCAAGACATGCCACGGTTGCGAGAGACCCCTCCATTATCTCAAGTATCTCGCCGACCGAGTAATCTTCGGGTGCACGACAGAGCTTGTAGCCTCCGCCTTTTCCGCTGGCACCGACAAGAAGATGGTTTGAGACAAGCTCCTTCACTATAATTTCCAGATATTTTTTTGAGATATTCTGTCTGGCAGCAATATCCTTTAGAGGGATAAAATTGTCGCTGTTTTGTTCTGCCAGATCGATCATAACGCGGAGTGCGTAACGTCCTTTTGTAGAAATCATATTGATACCGCCTTACTAAAAATCAAAATAAATCAATAAAAGCCTATCAAAATGATAGGCAAATGTAAAGAAGATTTAATTTTACTTTTCCAACAGTGTTGTGTAATTGTTCAGATATATGAGGATAAATTTGTACAATTCATTCTCAAAATCGACATCATCCACAGGAAGATTTGCAAGTGCGAGCGCTTCAGTGAGGTTCTTTGTCTTGTGCGTCTGATTGTAGAGACCGCAGCCCTGGTAGAGTATGCTTCGATAAAAAAGTTTGAGATCACAGTCGCTTGCCTTAGGACAGTGCGTCTTTATGGCGAGGCATATGGGATATCTCATCGATTCCATATTTTTTTCGAACTCGGCGAGTTTATCGACAGGCACATTTGTCTCGATAATGCAGCCTAAAATATCATGATATTTGAACAGATCGATATTTTCAGTAAAAACGCCTGCAAGAGTTTTTGCAAATTTCTCGTTTGACATGGATTTTGGGACAAAGTGACTGCACTCATATTTTTCGTAATCGCCTTCCGGACATTCGACATTTTCCTCATCCATATCGCACTCAAAAAAAGTATTCATGATATCGGTCATACATTGACATTGCTTTTTTAAGTACAAAGACATAAAAATCTCTTCGACGGTCGTCACGTACTTGTAGAGATTTCCCCTGGACATTCCCATATTTTCGGCAATGTTTGTGAGGGTTATATCATGGTATGTCTCATCGTGGAACATGCGGTCAACCGCATCCTCTATCTCCTGCATTCTCTCTTTTTTTTGCTCCGGACGCCTTGCCCTTTTGTATTCGGAACAATTCATAAATAACCTCACGTTTCCTTACACTAAATATAGACATCTAAAAAGATTATATTTTGAAAAGCCTTTATTTTCAATAGTTGAGGGAAATCAAATCCCTTGGGAAGAGAAAAAATATATCCTCTGTCTATTCACCTATTGACATAGTAGGTAAATGATGACATAATTACGACCGTGAATTAAAAACAAAAAACGGGAATATTTATCAGGAGGAGAAAAAATGACCGATCAAATACTAAATATAAAAAACTTAAAGGCCAACGCCGGAGACAAAGAGATACTTCATGATGTGAATATCGAGATCAACAGAGGGGAAGTCCATGTGATCATGGGACCAAACGGAGCCGGAAAGTCGACGCTTGCAGGTGTGATCATGGGAAATCCTGCTTTTGAGGTGACGGGAGGAGATATGGAGTTTGACGGAGAGAAATTGAATGAACTCTCGGTCAGTGACAGGGCGAAGAAAGGTATCTTCCTCTCATTTCAGAACCCTTACGAGGTGCCTGGAATAACGCTTGAGAATTTTATCAGGTCTGCGCTTGAAAACAGGACAGGACAAAAGGTGAAGGCATGGGATTTCCACAAGGAGATAAAGAAAGTCTTAAATACCCTTCAGATGGATGAGAGCTATGCAGGAAGAGATTTGAATGTCGCTTTTTCCGGAGGGGAGAAAAAGAAGGCGGAGATCCTTCAGATGCTGATGTTAAAACCTTCTCTTGCAATACTTGACGAGACGGACTCAGGGCTCGATGTAGACGCTGTAAAGACGGTCTCAAAAGGAATAGAGGAGTTCAAGAAGGACAAGTCAGCCTCACTTCTAATAATCACTCATAACGCAGCTATCTTGGATGCACTTGATGTGGACAAGGTACATATTCTCGCTGACGGAGAGACGGTTGCAACCGGTGACAAAAAGCTTATCGATAAAGTTGAGACAGACGGTTTTGCCGCATTTAAGGAGGCATAGAGAGATATGGAAAAAACATATGTTGAGGATGTGGATCGTTCTTTCTATGATTTCAGGTTTGAGGAGAATGCCTCTTTTAAAGTGGAAAACGGTCTCACCGAGGATATTGTAAAGCAGATCTCAAAGGAGAAGGACGATCCTAAGTGGATGGCGGACTTCAGACTTGAATCGCTCAAAAAGTTCAATGAGATACAGATGCCAAACTGGGGGCCTTCGATAGAGGGACTTGATATGGACAACATAGTTACATATATAAGACCGGATACGGAGAGAATGCACACCGACTGGAATGATGTACCAAAGGACATAAAGGAAACCTTTGAGAGACTGGGAATCCCAAAATCTGAGAGAGAATCGCTGGCAGGTGTCGGAGCGCAGTACGACTCGGAGCTTGTATATCACAACGTGAAGAAGGAAGTCGCAGAGCAGGGAGTCATCTACACAGATATAGAGAGCGCCCTAAAAGGCGAATACGCTGACATGATAAAAGAGCACTTTATGAAACTTGTACCGCCGACGGATCACAAGTTTGCAGCGCTTCACGGGGCTGTATGGTCGGGTGGCTCTTTTGTCTATGTTCCGCCCGGGGTATCTGTCGAGATACCTCTTCAGTCATATTTCAGATTGAATGCGCCGGGGGCAGGACAGTTTGAGCACACACTTATCATTGTGGACAAAGGTGCAAAATTGCATTTTATAGAAGGATGTTCAGCACCGAAGTACAACACGGCAAATCTTCATGCGGGGTGCGTGGAGCTTTTTGTCGGGGAGGATGCGACACTCAGATATTCGACAATAGAAAACTGGTCAAAAAATATGTACAACCTGAACACCAAGCGCGCGAGGGTTGAAAAAGGCGGAAAGATAGAGTGGGTTTCCGGTTCGTTCGGATCGCATGTTTCCTATCTTTATCCTATGAGCATTCTGGCCGGAGAAGGTGCAGGATGTGATTTTACAGGAATCACATTTGCCGGAGAGGGACAGAATCTCGATACCGGATGCAAGATAGTTCACAGCGCAAAGGATACGACAAGCTATGTCAACACCAGATCGATATCAAAGAGCGGAGGAATAAGCACCTTCAGAAGCTCTGTATCCGTGACGGAAAATGCGACGGGAAGCAAGTCATCGGTGTCCTGTGAGTCACTGATGTTGGATTCGATTTCGCGCTCGGACACGATACCTGTTATGGATGTTCAGACCGATGAAGCGGATATAGGTCACGAGGCAAAGATAGGAAGGATATCGGATGATGCGGTATTTTATCTTATGAGCAGAGGTTTATCTGAGGAGGATGCAAAGGCTTTGATAGTCAGCGGATTTGCCGAGAATGTGTCAAAGGAACTTCCGCTTGAGTACGCGGTTGAGATGAACAATCTTATAAGAATAGAGATGAAAGGAGCTATCGGATAATGGAGATAACAGTAAACAGACCAATCGTTGAGACATTCGGATGGCTCAAAGTCGGCGGCAAAAAGATAGAAGTGCCGGATGAGATAAATAAAACAATTTACAGCATCGCCGAAGGTGATGAGGAAAATATAATTTTTTACGATAACGGCGAAACAAACGATATAGAGATAAATCTTTCAAAGAATGCAAAGCTCAATCTCATTCATATTAAAGAAGAGAAAAATATCGGCGGAGAGAGTGCGCTTTCACATTCGGATATCCGTGTAAAATGCGCGGACAATTCGAATTTTCACTGGTACAGAATAGTTTTGGACGGCAGGAAAACCTATGACAATTGTTCAGTTTCACTTGAGGGTAAGGGCAGCAGTTTCAATGCAGACATAGGATATCGCTTAAGCGGAGAAGACCTTCTTGATGTGAACTGCGAGGCAATCCACACCGGATGCGACACTGCCAGTGAGATCTTATCCTCGGGTGTATTAAAGGATAGAGCGGACAAGCTTTTGAGAGGAACTATAGATTTCAGACAGGGCGCAAAAGGCGCAGTGGGAAATGAGATAGATGATGTTCTTATGATGGATCGTTCCGTGAGAAACAGGACGGTGCCTGTGATACTCTGCGCGGAGGAGGATGTTGCGGGAAATCACGGGGCGACTATAGGAAGACCGGACGAGAATATTCTCTATTATATGAAGTCGAGAGGTATTGATGAGAAAAGTGCTCTAAAAATGCTCTCGGACGCGAAACTAGCGGCTGTTATTGAAAAAATACCGGAAGAGAAAATAAAAGAGGAACTTAAGGAGAAGATTTGATGGATATAAAAGCCGTAAGAGAGGATTTTCCTCTCCTTAAAGAATACGGGGATATCGCATATCTGGACAATGCCGCGACCACGCAAAAGCCATATTTTGTGATTGAGGCGGAGAAAAATTTTTATGAGAGAGAAAACGCAAATCCCATGAGAGGGCTGTACGAACTATCTCAAAGGGCAACCGATATCTATGAGAAGGCCAGAGAGAGTGTTAGAGATTTTATCAATGCAAAAAGCACTAAGGAGATAGTATTTACAAGAAATGCCACCGAGAGTCTGAATCTTTTGGCATACAGTTACGGAGAACTCCTTGAGGAGGGCGATGAGATTGCAGTCACTGTGGTCGAGCATCACAGCAACCTTATACCGTGGCAGCAGATTGCAAAACGAAAAGGACTTGCAATAAGGTGGATAGAGTGCGAGGATGACGGAACGATAAGCGAGGAA
The DNA here is from genome assembly GCA_024695665.1 of Lachnospiraceae bacterium. Classification (GTDB taxonomy): domain Bacteria; phylum Bacillota; class Clostridia; order Lachnospirales; family Lachnospiraceae; genus JAILHT01. Next base: position 4,511 of record JAILHT010000004.1, on the reverse strand, counting down.
GCTTTGAAAAAAGCAATCTCTGACAGGACAAAGATCGTTGCGATGACTCAGATATCGAATGTCCTCGGAATAGAAAACGATATAAAAAAATATGCAAGAATTGCACATGAAGCCGGGGCAATCTTTGTCTGCGACGGCGCGCAGAGTGTTCCTCATATCTTTGTGGATGTTGAAGAGCTGGATGTCGATTTTCTCGTGTTCTCCGGTCACAAGATGTTAGGACCTATGGGGATAGGTGTTCTGTACGGAAAAGAGAAATATTTAGAAAAAATGCCACCGTTTCTCTTCGGTGGAGAGATGATCGAGTACGTCACAAGGGAGGATTCCACCTGGAATGAACTACCGCACAAGTTTGAGGCCGGAACTGTAAATGCAGCCGGTGCTACAGGGCTTATGGCAGCGATAGATTATTACAAAAGACTGGGTTTTTCAAACATAATCGAGAGAGAAAATTACTTAAGCAGATTCGCATATAACATATTGAAGGACATTCCTGAAGTAAATATTTTGGGAAGCAGGGATGCGGACATGCACCATGGCATTTTTTCTTTTACCGTGGATGGCGTGCATCCGCATGATATCGCAGAGATACTTAGCTCTGACGGCATCTGTGTGAGAGCAGGACATCACTGTGCGCAGGTTCTGATGCAGCATATGAAGACGATGTCTACGGCGAGAGCAAGCATCGCTTTTTACAATACCGAGGAGGAGATTGAGAGATTCGCTGAGAGCCTTTCAACTCTGAGAAGGAGGATGGGCTATGTCAAATAGCTTTTACAGAGAAATAATAAACGATCACAATTTAAGACCGGCTCACAAGCATGAGCTTGATGGCGCAAATCTTACACTGCGCGGTGTCAATCCAAGCTGCGGAGACGATATCACATTAAAGCTTTTAGTGGAGGACGATGTCGTGAAGGATGGTGCATACACCGGAGACGGATGCGCCATATCGCAGGCGTCTGCCGATATGATGCTCGACCTCGTGATAGGTAAAACGAAAGACGAGGCACTGGACTTATACAGACTTTTCGACAGGATGATAAAGAACGAAGCGACCGAAGAGGAGATAGAAAAACTTGAGGAAGCCGGAAGCCTTATCGATGTGTCCCACATGCCTGCAAGGGTAAAATGTGCTGTTCTCGGATGGCGGACAATGTCTAATATGCTTGAAGGTGAGTGAGGCAGATGGCAAAGATCATAGTCGGCATGTCCGGAGGAGTGGACAGTGCCGTGACAGCGTATCTCCTTAAAGCAGCAGGGCATGACGTGATCGGTGTCACGCTAAAAACATGGGTTGCATCGGACGGAAAAGAAAGCAGATGTTGTGAGATAGACGATGCGCAGATAGTAGCCGATATGCTACAGATTCCCTACTATGCACAAAACTGCCTGAATGAGTTCAGAGAGTGTGTCACAGAACCTTTTTCAAGAGAGTACCTAAACGGAAGGACACCGAATCCTTGCATAGAATGCAACCGCTACATAAAGTGGGACAGACTTTTGTACATGGCAAAGGTTATGAATGCAGATTATGTTGCGACAGGGCATTACGCGGGAGTCGTGAGACTTGCAAACGGACGATATACCGTAAAAAAGGCACTTCATGCAGGCAAGGACCAGACATATATGCTTTACAAACTGACACAGGAACAGCTAAAGCATACGTTGATGCCGCTCGGAAACCTCACCAAGGATGAGGTCAGAAGTATTGCCGAAAAAGCGAGACTTCCGGTGTCGAAAAAGCCTGATTCACAGGAGATTTGTTTCGTGCCGGACGGCAGATACACAGACTTTTTGAAGGAAAACTATCCGGATGAAATACCTCCGGAGGGATATTTTGTCGATGAGAGCGGAAAGGTTCTCGGAAAACATAAAGGTATCAGCGAATACACCGTGGGTCAGAGGAAAGGACTTGGTATATCAGCGAGTCACCCGCTTTATGTCACAAGAATAGATGCAGGTGACAACAGGATAGTGCTAGCAGGTGAGGAGAGCCTGTACAAAAGAGAGATTGTCTGTAAAGATGTGAATTTCATGGGAATCGGAGAAATCGGACCGGACGAAGAGCTTCACTGCGAGGTGAAGGTCAGATATCATCATGCCGGAAGCAGGGCTATTGTAAAAGGCCTCAGCGATGGGAATGTAGATATAGTATTTGATGAGAAAATAAAGGCTCCCACGCCGGGGCAATCCGCAGTCTTTTATGATGAGAGCGGGTGCGTTTTAGGCGGCGGAATAATAGATGCGACTTATTAGGATGTTTTTTTAGTTTACTTGTCTGGCTGAATAATATTATAATGTTCGAAGACAACGTCAATTAAAAAATAAGGAGTCTTAGGTTTATGAACATTGTTTTTCATGAGAAGACAAAAGTATTTCACATCTACAATGACAAGGTGAGCTACATTATGATGGTATTAAGAAACGGCCACATAGGACAGCTCTATTACGGCGCGAGAATAAGCGACAGGGAAGATTTTACCTATATGCTCGAAATGAAGAGAAGAGCTATGGGAGCATGCAGATTTGACGAGGATCTCACCTTTTCGCTCGAACATATAAAACAGGAGTACCCATGCTACGGAACCGGAGATTTCAGAGCTTCGGCTTTTGAGGTAGAGCATGAGGACGGAAACAGATATACGGAAGCCTGCTATGTGAGTCATGAGATTTTTGACGGAAAAAAGAAGCTTGAAGGACTTCCGGCGACCTATGTCGAGGACGACAGTGAGGCAAAGACTCTTGAGATAACTTTGAAGGACAACAGGGACGGACTTTTTATCATCTTAAGCTACAGTATCTTTGAAAATGTGGCGGCTATCGCAAGAAGTGTGAGATTTGAGAACAGCGGAAATGAGACTTTGTTTTTGAACAAAGCTTTGAGTATGAGCCTTGATCTTCCGGATTCGGATTATGAGTGGCTTCAGCTCTCCGGCGCATGGGCAAGAGAGCGCCATATAAAGACAAGAGAGCTTGAGATTGGCGTGACTGCCATAGGAAGTACAAGAGGACATTCCTCCCATCAGGCAAATCCTTTTGTTGTTTTGAAGAGAAGAGAGACAACGGAAAATATGGGGGAGGCAATAGGCTTCTCCTTCGTGTACAGCGGCAACTTCCTTATGCAGGCTGAGGTGGACAACCACAAGGTCACCAGAGTGCAGGCGGGAATCAATCCGCAGTGCTTTAGATGGCAGCTTGCTCCGGGGGAGAGCTTCCAGACACCGGAGGCTGTTTTTGTATATTCCGACAAGGGATTGAACGGAATGAGCAACGATTTCCATACCCTCTACGGAAGACGTCTCGCGAGAGGTTACTGGAGGGACAAAGCACGTCCTATCCTTATCAACAACTGGGAGGCCACATACTTCGATTTCACAGAGGACAGACTTGTTGAGATCGCGAAGAAAGCAAAAGAGTGCGGAGTTGAACTTTTTGTTTTGGATGACGGATGGTTCGGAAAGAGAACCTCAGACAGAGCAGGACTGGGAGACTGGTTTGCAAACACCGACAGACTCAAAAACGGTATCAAGGGCATAGCGGACAGAATTGAAGAGATGGACATGAAGTTTGGACTCTGGTTCGAGCCCGAGATGGTAAATAAGGATTCTGACCTTTACAGAGCGCATCCGGACTGGATTTTGAAGGCACCGGGAATGCATGAGTCACAGGGAAGAAATCAGTATGTTCTCGATTTTTCAAGAAAAGAAGTCGTGGACAAAATCTATGAGATGATGCATGCGATTCTCTCGGGTGCAAAGGTATCCTATGTGAAATGGGATATGAACAGAAGCATCACGGAGTGCTACAGCGCAGGATATCCTGCGAGCAGACAGGGTGAGATTTTCCACAGATACATTCTCGGAGTTTACGATCTGTACGAGAGACTCACGAGCGCGTTTCCGCATGTCCTTTTTGAGTCATGCGCAAGCGGCGGAGCAAGATTTGATGCGGGGCTTCTCTATTACGCACCGCAGGGATGGACGAGCGATGACACCGACGCCGTAGAGAGAATGAATATCCAGTACGGCACTTCACTTTGCTATCCGGTGAGCTCCATGGGATCGCATGTCTCTGTCACACCGAATCATCAGCTTTACAGAAATACACCGCTTCATACAAGAGCAAACGTCGCATATTTCGGAACCTTCGGTTACGAGCTTGACCTCAACAAGCTAAATGACGAGGAGATAGAGGAAGTAAAAGAGCAGATAAAATTCATGAAGAAGTACAGAGAACTCATTCAGTTCGGTAGCTTCTACAGATTGTTAAGTCCGTTTGAGAACGAGGAGATGGCCTGGATGGTTGTGAGCGAGGATAAGAAGAATGCCATAGTAGGTTTCTACAGGGCAAAAAACCGCGTGAACGGCTGGTTTACAAAGCTGAGACTCACAGGTCTTTTACCTGATGCAATATACAAGGAGACGGTGCTTGGAACCGGTATAGCAGGATCTGATTCAAAGAGGATAAACGGTGAGGATGCGATTCTCTACACTTCGGAGCATTATGGG
>JAILHT010000116.1 GCA_024695665.1 Lachnospiraceae bacterium | reverse complement strand
TTACAGAGGAGTGGTCATACCGAAGATGAGGGATGACCGGATAGATATAAACACGGAAAGCGTGCACGGTTCTGCCTGCCTGTGGTACCGCTATAAGAATAAAAATGACAGAGTATGCATTTACCTTGTCGGGGGCGGAATGCTAAAGTATCCGGGGGTCAGACAGGCAAGGGAGGTTCTTGATATTGCGAAAGAAACGGGTGTGGATTTTGTTCTTCCGTTTTATCCTCTGGTTCACACCGGAAATACACTGATAGACGTTTATGAAATGATATACGCTCTGTACAAAAAAGTGCTTGAAAGTTACGCACCTGAAAATGTTTACATTCTGGGAGGGTCGAGCGGAGCAAATCTTGCGCTTGGTCTGATCTCATATATAAACGAGAGAGGCGAGGGACTAAAGATGCCGGGGAAAGTGTATGCTGGCTCGCCAGGGTCTTTACTTGTGACGAGAGAGGAAAAGAAAAAAGCGGCAAGACTTGATAAGACAGATGTTATTATGAGTCAAAAGGCTACCTTTTCGGTTTGGAAGGGGATGACAGGCGGGAAAAAGGTTGCGGACTATATGGAATCGCTTCAGCTGGGCGATTATTCCGGCCTGAAGAATGTCTATCTAAGCTTCGGCGGGGATGAAGTCTTTGCGGCTGCGGCCGATTCGATAAAGGCTCGCCTGGAAAAATATGGCGTTAAAGTGAAAATGGAAGTTGCCCCGGGGATGTATCATTGTTATGCGGTCATTCCGCTCGTGAAGGATGCCTTACCGGCGTATAGAAGAATGATTCGTTATATAAAAATGAGACAGTGAGATTTGCATGTGTGAGCGCGTTGGGAAATGACTAAAAAAGGCATAAGGAGTACAAATCGTTTGTTTTTGAGTATACAAATGCCACTTTAGGAGTATTGAAAAATACCCCTCAAACAAATATCATAAAATATCGTTAAATTGATATTATTTTAGATTGATATTGTTTAAATTGATATTGTTTAAAACGATATTATTTAGATTGATATTTTTAGGATGGTGAGTTTGTTTGAACCTATTTGATGTTGTTGGCCCGATTATGGTTGGACCGTCCAGCTCGCATACGGCCGGCGCGGTAAAGATCGGAAATGTCTGCGCAAAGCTGATGAGCGAGAAGATTGTTAAAGCGGATATTTTTTTGCATGGTTCGTTTTTGGCTACCGGCAAGGGGCACGGTACGGACAAGGCATTAGTGGCGGGGCTTCTCGGAATGAAGGTTGACGATCCGGATATCCCAAACAGTTTTAAGATTGCAAGGGAGAGAGGACTTGATTTTTCTTTTTCCCCGATCGATCTTGGGGACAGTCATCCGAACAGCGCGAAGCTTTTGCTTATTGGTGAGAGCGGGAAGACGCTTGACGTTGTCGGCGCTTCGGTCGGAGGCGGTCAGATCAATATTTGCGAGATAGACGGTCTGGATGCAAATTTTAGCGGGGACTATCCTACGCTTATAGTTCACAACCTCGATCAACCCGGCCATGTTGCTGAGGTTACTTCGATGCTTCAACACAAATACGTGAATATCGCAACGATGCAATTGTATCGTTCGGGACGAGGCGGAAACGCCGTCATGGTCATAGAGACAGACCAGGAGATTCCTTCGGAGGCAATTGGTTGGCTGAAACATTTAGAGGGAATAATCAAGGTCACGTATTACAGTCCGGGAGAGGCAGAGAACTATGTATAGCTCATTATTTGATATATGCGGTATATGCGAAAGAGAGGGTATCTCTTTCTGGGAGGCGATTCAGAAGGAAGATGCCTCTGAACAGAACATTGAATGCGATAAGCATTTTAAGATTATGACAGACTTTTATCTGGCAATGAAGAAGTCTGATGAGAACTATGATGAAAACCTAAAAAGCCACAGCGGCCTTGTCGGCGGGGAGGCGAAGAGGATCTCTGACAGAAGAAAAGAGAACAAGCTTTTGTGCGGGGATTTTTGCGGTTCGGTTATGGAAAAAGCTCTTAGAGTGAGCGAATCGAACGCTTGCATGAAGAGGATTGTTGCATCTCCTACAGCAGGATCCTGCGGTGTCGTTCCTGCGGCGCTTGTGAGCTACCAGGAGAGGTATGGTCTTTCCGATGATAAGATGGTTGAGGCGTTGTATGTTTCAGGCGGTATCGGAGAAGTCATTGCAAAACGTGCTACTTTGTCCGGGGCCGAGGGCGGATGTCAGGCGGAGATAGGCTCAGCCTCAGCTATGGCAGCAGGTGCACTTTGTTTCTTGATGGGCGGAGATGCGGAGCAGATTTGCAATGCGGCGGCTATGGCTCTTAAAGGATTGCTTGGACTTGCATGTGATCCGGTAGCAGGACTTGTCGAGGTGCCTTGTGTAAAGAGAAACGTGATTGGCGCAATAAATGCGGTCACTTCTGCTGATATGGCCATGGCAGGCATAAAGAGCAAGATACCGGCGGACGAAGTCATAGATGCGATGAAGAGCATCGGACGCGGCATGAGTCCTGATATAAGAGAGACCGGAAACGGCGGACTTGCCGCAACTCCAACAGGAAAAGAACTTGTCAAATAGAATATATTATTGCAAAGCCTCTTCCCGAACGTCGGGGAGAGGCGTCTTTTTTTTACACGAATACATCGGGACAATTCTTATTTTTGCGTAAATACATCGGGACAATTCTTTTTTATACACGCATACTTGAAGACAATTCTTTTTTGCGTGTTTTTGGGTTTGACTGATTTTTCGGGATACACGCTGAGGGGAAAAGTATTCATTTTGCGTGTTCGCGATAAGGACTATAAGACACGCAATACAGTACTATGTTGGGTATGACGTGTACACGAACACGCAGATGGACAATAATCTGTTTTGACGTGTAGGCCCAAAGACCACATTGGTCGGGGTTGTACACGTAGATGTGGATAGTATGCTGTTTTACGTGTACAATCAAGTAATAAGTAAATTTTTCCTTACACGTAGAATTGAATTGTCCTGTTGTTTGCGTGTAAAAATGAGAGATTTCACTACAAAAGATAAGATATTTGCGGAAAAAGTATAGAAATTCGGAAGGAGAGACGAGTATGGTACAGAAAATAGTAAAGGATCCGATCTTCTTGCAGCAGAAATCCGAGCCTGCGACGGAAGCAGACAGGCAGGTGATCGTTGATCTTATGGATACTCTGAAAGCGAACAGCGACAGGTGTGTCGGTATGGCTGCGAATATGATCGGAGTAAGAAAACAGATAATCGTTGTTGCGGCAGGGCCTTTTATGTTCCCGATGGTGAATCCTGTGATTACGAAGAAATCGGGCAGATATGAGACTGAGGAAAGCTGCCTGTCTTTGGAGGGTGTGAGACCTTGCACCAGATACAAAGAGATAGAGGTGGATTATCTCGACCAAAACTTCAAACCACAGCACGGAAAGTACACCGATTTCACGGCTCAGATAATACAACATGAGATCCAGCATTTCAGCGGAGATCTTATTTAAGAAAATAGTCTAAAGTTCCATATGGTGGCCAGTGAACCCATACAGGATATTTTCAAGAAGCAGATATAAGAATACAAATATAGATAAAAATGGCAGGAGGCTTATAGCACACCTGTCATTTTTTGTATTATGGGAGAGGGGCAAATGGTATAATAAAAACGATTGTATAAAACATATAAAAAGGAAATGGAGAAGGGAAGAAACATGAAAGAATTTTTTATCGACAGCGACGGAACAAAGGTTCACGCAAAGCTTGACAGAGTGAATGAAAACGGAAAGAGTCCTCTGTGCATTTTGATTCACGGTTTTACCGGACATATGGAGGAGGATCATATTATAGCGGCGCAGAAGGCTATGAATGCAGAAGGTGTCTCAGTATTGAGGGCTGAGATGTACGGACACGGAAAGAGTGACGGCGAGTTCAAAAATCACACTTTGTACAAGTGGGTGACAAACGCTCTCTCAGTTGTAGATTATGCGAAGTCTTTGGATTTTGTGACGGATTTGTATATCTGCGGTCATTCGCAGGGCGGTCTTTTGACAATGCTAATAGGCGGTATGTGTGCTGAT
>JAILHT010000112.1 GCA_024695665.1 Lachnospiraceae bacterium | reverse complement strand
ATTTTCTCGTGAATGCCGGAGAGCAGGAAAAGTACCTGAAAGATGTGGATCGCTTCAGGGAAAAGGTTTTTAAGACAAAAAGCGGACTTAAGATGCTGGATAGTATTTATGATCTGAAGTGATGATAGATTGAACGCGTTGCGATAGATTTGACTTTTCGGAAGTGGAAACCGTAACGTTAGATTAGAAAGATAAAAAAGGTGGCTTAAACAACGTAAATAGTCTTCCATAGGTGTTAGAATACCTCCAAAGTGAAGAAAACGGAGGTATAAAAAATGGAAAACAAAATGTTTTGCTATCAGTGTCAGGAGACTGCGAAAGGGTGCGGATGCACTATGGCGGGAGTATGTGGAAAAACCGCTGAGGTTTCCGCAATGCAGGATTTGCTCATATACGTGACCAAGGGATTGTCGGCGGTTACGACAAGACTACGCGAGGAGGGCAAAAAAATTGACGAGACAGTCAATCATCTCGTCACGGTCAATCTTTTTACTACAATTACAAATGCGAATTTTGACAATAAGGCAATCATTGCCAAAATAAAGGAAACTCTTTCAGTAAAGGAGGAACTGCTTGTAAAGCTTGACAGCAGAGCAGGGCTTCCGGTTGCGGCTCTTTGGAACGGATACGAGAGTGAATATGCTATAAAAGCAGCCGGTGTTGGTGTGCTCGTGACTGAAGATGAGGATATCAGATCGCTTCGAGAGCTAATAACATATGGTCTTAAAGGCCTTGCTGCATACTCAAAACACGCAAATGCGCTCCTTAAGGACAATGAGGACATAGACGCATTTATTCAGAGGGCGCTCGCAAAAACCATAGATGACAGTCTCTCGGTGGACGACCTTGTTGCGCTTACTCTTGAAACCGGAAAGTTCGGTGTGGACGGAATGGCACTTTTGGATGCCGCAAATACAGGCGCTTACGGCAATCCGGAGGTTACTTCGGTTGATATCGGTGTAAGAAATAATCCGGGAATTCTGATCTCCGGACATGATCTGAAGGACCTTGAGCAGTTGCTCAAACAGACAGAGGGAACCGGAATTGATGTGTATACACACTCGGAAATGCTACCGGCTCATTATTATCCTGCCTTCAAGAAGTATTCTCATTTTGCCGGAAATTACGGAAATGCCTGGTGGAAGCAGAAGGAAGAGTTTGAGACATTCAACGGTCCTGTTCTTATGACGACAAACTGTATAGTTCCGCCGGCAGAAAGCTACAAGGACAGGCTGTGGACAACAGGCGCAGCAGGGTATCCGGGATGCAGACATATCGACGGCAAATACGGCGAGGTCAAGGATTTTTCACCTATTATCGAGCAGGCAAAAAAATGTGCACCGCCTAAAGAGATTGAGAGCGGTACAATCGTCGGAGGTTTTGCTCATGAGCAGGTTTTTGCACTCGCAGACAAGGTTGTCGACGCGGTAAAATCCGGTGCGATAAAGAAATTTGTGGTCATGGCAGGGTGCGATGGAAGAATGAAATCGAGGGATTATTACACCGAGTTTGCAAAGAAACTTCCGAAGGATGCCGTGATTCTCACTGCCGGATGTGCAAAATACAAATACAACAAGCTTGATCTTGGCGATATAGGAGGAATTCCAAGGGTCTTAGATGCTGGACAGTGCAACGATTCATACTCGCTTGCGCTCATTGCTTTGAAGCTTAAAGAGGTATTTGGGCTGGATGACATAAATGACCTGCCGATTGTATACAATATTGCATGGTATGAGCAGAAAGCGGTAATCGTTCTTTTGGCACTTTTGTATCTTGGCGTAAAAAATATTCATTTAGGGCCGACACTTCCGGCATTTCTCTCACCGAATGTGACAAAGGTTCTCGTGGAGAATTTCAATATCGCAGGTATCGGTACGGTGGATGAAGACCTGGAGTTGTTTTTCGGCTAACAAGTTCCTTCGTTTAGCCTAAGGTGTTATAATTAATCGACAAACAAACAGGAGAGATTGTGTATGTTAGGCAAAAATAAAGGTAAACAGATAAGCCGGTATGTAGCGGACTATGTTTTGTATGATCTTGAGACGACAGGAACCTCATGTATAAGCGATGATGTTGTTGAGATTTCGGCGGTTAAGGTTAGAAACGGAGAGATCGTGGACGAGTTCAG
>JAILHT010000031.1 GCA_024695665.1 Lachnospiraceae bacterium | reverse complement strand
ATTTTCATTGATAGTGGGGTTCATACCGGCTACATATGTATACGCTTCTGCGACATATAAGGTTCCGACGGTTGTTGTAATGACATTGACTTCGGATGATTCTCTGACGGATGTAGAGACCTTGGATACCTCATTATCGGGAACCATGTACACTGACAAGTCGGATGTTCCGGCGGCAGCGCTTTATATTGACGATCTTTTCCCTACACACAGGGGTATGGACGTTGCGAGCGGATATGACAGAATCAAAATACTCTTGAAAAAAAACGTCAGTAATTATATCATAATGATGTTATATGACTGACGGAAATGTGGAATCAACCACAATGAAGTATAACGTATAAGAAGCCGACCGTCTGGGCAATGTTCAATATCATGCCCAGACGGTTTTTAGCATTAAAGGGTTTGGGTTTTTTACGAAAAGGAGAAATATTATGGGAACAGTGAAGTCAGACATTGAAATTGCACAGGAAGCAAAGATGATTCCTATCGAGCAGGTTGCCGCAAAGCTCGACATAGCGGCAGACGACCTTGAATTCTACGGAAAATACAAGGCTAAGCTTTCCGATGAACTTATCGAGAGAACGAAAAACAATCCCGACGGAAAACTTGTCCTTGTGACAGCGATCAATCCGACACCTGCAGGAGAGGGAAAGACAACCACTTCGGTCGGACTCGGTGAGGCTTTTGGAAAACTTAACAAGAAAGCCGTTATAGCACTTCGCGAGCCATCCTTAGGACCGTGTTTTGGTATCAAAGGTGGAGCAGCCGGAGGTGGATATGCACAGGTCGTTCCAATGGAGGATCTTAACCTTCATTTTACAGGTGATTTTCATGCAATCACTTCAGCAAACAACCTTCTTGCTGCTCTTCTTGACAATCATATTCAGCAGGGAAACGAACTTGGTATAGATCCGAGACAGATCATTTTTAAGAGATGTCTCGATATGAACGACAGAGTCCTTAGAAACATAGTAGTAGGTCTCGGAAACAAGATGGACGGAATGGTCAGAGAAGACCACTTCCAGATCACGGTTGCATCGGAGATCATGGCGATACTCTGTCTTGCGGAGGATATGAAGGACCTCAAGGAGAGACTTGGAAATATAATCGTTGCATACAATTTCTCGGGTGAGCCGGTTACCGCGAAAGATCTCAAAGCGGTAGGCGCGATGGCAGCACTCCTAAAGGATGCTATGAAGCCAAATATCATTCAGACATTGGAGAACACACCGGCCATTGTTCACGGCGGACCTTTTGCGAACATAGCGCACGGATGCAACTCCGTTAGAGCAACAAAAGCGGCTATGAAGCTTGCTGATTATGTGATCACCGAGGCAGGTTTCGGCGCGGACCTCGGAGCAGAAAAGTTTTTTGATATAAAATGCAGAAAAGCAGGATTGAAACCGGATGCTGTGGTTCTTGTTGCAACTGTCAGAGCCTTAAAATACAACGGTGGTGTTCCTAAGAATGAACTCGGCGGAGAGAATCTTGAAGCATTAAAAGCCGGAATAGTAAACCTTGAAAAACATATCGAGAACCTTCAGAAATACCGGGTTCCGGTTGTTGTAACCTTAAATTCCTTTATAACGGACACAAAGGCCGAGACCGACTATGTGGAGAAGTTCTGCAAGGACAGAGGATGCGAATTTGCGCTCTCGGAAGTCTGGGAAAAAGGAGGAGAAGGCGGAATCGCTCTCGCAGAGAAAGTACTTGAGACGCTAGAGACAAAGAAGAGCAATTTCAAACCAATATATGAGGATGGTCTGAGCCTCAAGGAGAAGATTGAGACAGTCGCCAAGGAAATTTACGGCGCTGACGGAGTGACATACAGCGCAGCTGCAAACAAGGAACTCAAAAAGCTTGAGGAACTTGGCATGGGAGATTTCCCTGTATGTATGGCAAAGACACAATATTCACTCTCCGATGATCCTGCAAAACTCGGAAGACCTACCGGATTTACGGTAAATGTCAGAGATGTATACGCGTCTGCCGGCGCAGGATTTGTAGTTGCAATAAACGGTTCGATCATGACGATGCCGGGACTTCCGAAGACACCGGCCGCATACGGAATCGATGTTGATGACAGCGGAAAGATAACCGGACTGTTCTAAAAAAATAAAAAATGGGGGAAAAACAATGGGAAACAAACTTGTGATTTCTAACAAATCAGCTCACAAGGTAAGCAAGGACATGATAGGACTCTTTTTTGAGGATATCAATTTTGCCGCAGATGGGGGACTTTATGCGGAGATGATTGAAAACAGATCCTTTGAGGCGGTAAAGAGCCAGGGAGAACCGCACAATTATGTGATGACGGACGATTTCTGCTACGCATGGGAATCTCTAGATGGGAAAAGGGATAATCTTGTCATCTCTTCAAACGAACCGGTGAGTATGGTGAACCCCCATTATCTGAGATTCACAGCCGATAATGACGGAGAGGGCTTTTCTAACAAAGCCTACGACGGCATAACCTTAAAAAAGGGAATGAAATACAAACTTTCGTTTTATGCGAGGGAGGTTTCATATCTCGAAGGGGATATAGAAGTAAAAGTAACAAAAGACAAAAAGACTTTCGGAAATGTTACTGTAAGCTTTATAAAAGCCCAGGAGAACGAACCGGACGGTTACGAGAGAATGCTCGGAAACTGTGAGGAGAAAAAATGGATCAAGTACACCACAGAGTTTACAGCGGAGGATGATGTTAGAGGAGCACTCTTTGAAATACATCTCACAAAAGCCGGAATTGTAGAGTTTGATCTTGTATCACTCTTTCCGGAGGACGCAGTATGCGGTATTTTCAGACGTGATCTATTTGAGGCTCTTGCAGGATTGAAACCGGGATTTGTCAGATTCCCGGGCGGATGTATCGTTGAGGGAACAAGTCTTTACAGAAGATATCAGTGGAAGAAGACTGTCGGTGATCTAAAAGACAGAAGGATAACTACGAACCTTTGGGGAGAGCAGGGCGGAAATGTTCAAAAAGGTTTTGAGACACCGGATTGTCATTATATGCAAAGTTACGGACTCGGTTTTTATGAGTATTTTCTTCTCTGTGAGCTTTTGACCTCTGATAAGAGAGAATGCAAACCGCTCCCTGTATTAAACATAGGTGTGGCATGTCAGTTCAGATCGTTTGAGACAGTGCCTGTTGATGGAGCGGAGTTCGAAGAGTACATACAAGATGCCCTCGATCTCATTGAGTTTGCAAACGGACCGGTTGAATCGAAATGGGGCGCAGTGCGCGCTGAGATGGGACATCCGGCCAGCTTCAATTTGGAGATGGTTGCAATCGGAAACGAGCAGTGGGAGAGCAAACATGTAGACCTCTACGAGAGATACAAAAGATTTGAGAAGGCTATACACGACAAGTATCCTAACATAAAATGCTTGGGAACAGCAGGGCCGTTCGTAAACCATGATCTTCACACAGATGCCTGGAAATTCTACCATGATGAGGCAAAGAAGAATCCGAAAGCAACCTTTGCTGTGGATGAGCATTATTATGTTAAGCCGGAATGGCTTTTTGAAAATGTTGATTTTTATGATGAATATCCTAGGGATGTGGCAGTTTTCGCAGGAGAGTATGCCGGCCATGACGCAAATCAGTCGAACTCTGTTACGGCCGCACTCGCTGAGGCCGCTATGATATCCGGAATGGAGAGAAACGGAGATGTGGTAAAACTCGCATCATACGCGCCTCTGTTCAACAGGATTGGTCATTCTCAGTGGACACCGGATCTCATCTGGTTTGATGACAGAGATGTGGTCCTCACACCGAGCTATTATGTTCAGAAAATATTCTCCGAATATGCGGGAAAAATTGCACTTGAACTGAACGGACAGGAGAAGGTGCTCAGAGAAAAGAAACTCTATATTTCTCTTGTTAAGGATGATGATAAAACCATACTTAAGGTTGTGAATGCATCTGATGAGAGTGAGACTATCACACTCACGGATGAGAAAGGCATTGAGGTATCCGCAAGGGCAGAGAAGGTCACACTTTCCGCAGCAAGTGGACTTCCGAAAGAAATAGTAAAAACGAAAGCTATAAGCGATGACGAAAACAATAAGGCTTTGCCTGTGGGAGAACTCTCCAATAAGGAGATATGTGAACTCAGAGGACCGGAGGATTGTGTTTATACTTTGGAATTTACAAATATAAACGGAGATATAGAGATTCCTGCCGGAAGTTTTGTCGCACTTTCGTGGTAGAGAGGAAAAATGAAAGAAGAGAGAAAAAGCGCATTTGTCCCGGCGGATATTTTGATTCCGTCGGAGAAATGCGATATGTCAAAGTGGGCCGTTATAGCCTGCGACCAGTACACTGGGGAACCGGAATACTGGGATAAGGTCGAAGAACTGACAAGAGATTGTTACTCGGCATATAAGCTTGTGTTGCCGGAGGTGTATCTCGGAAAAGAATGTGAAGATGAAAAATTAAACGAGATAGAGGAGAATATGACAGACTATCTCAAAAACGGAGTTTTCACAGAGTATAAGGATGCGCTTGTCTACCTTGAAAGAACGGACAGTGAAGGCAATGTCAGAGCCGGCATATTGGGTGCAATAGACCTCGAAAAATATGATTTCAGTAAAAATTCAAAGTCGATCGTCAGAGCAACGGAGGCTACGGTTGAGGAGAGAATACCTCCTAGACTTAAGGTGAGAAAAAAAGCAAAAATAGAGCTTCCTCACGTTATGCTTTTAATAGACGATCCTAAAAAGAATATCATAGAAGAAGTCGGCAGACGAAAAGAAAGTATGAAAAAACTGTACGATTTTACGCTGATGATGGGTGGAGGCAGTATAAAGGGATGGCTTTTGGATGAGGATGCAAAAGATTTTGTTTCAGAGAGTCTAAGCCTGATGCAGGGCTATGATGAAAAGGACTCCTTTGTATTTGCGGTCGGAGATGGAAATCATTCGCTTGCCACAGCGAAGACTCACTATGCTAATCTGAAGAAAGAGAACTGTGACTCTAAAGATACAGAGCTCTCGCGCTATGCACTTTGCGAGGTTGTGAATCTTCACAGTGATGCGCTTGCTTTTGAGGCGATTCACAGAATTGTATGGAACGTCGATACGGATTGCCTTATGTCATACCTGAAGGATGAACTTGGACTTGTCGAAGCAGATGAAAAGAATCCAAAAGGGCAGGTTATAGGTGTCTCCTTAAAAGGAAACACAACCTACTACAGCATTGAGAAGCCGAAACACACACTTGCGGTCGGAAGTCTGCAGATGGCGCTTGATGATTATGTGAAACAAAACGGCGGTGACATAGATTATATACATGGGGAAGAATCTGTGTTAAAGATGGCCGAAAGAGAAGGCAGTATAGCATTTGTATTGCCGGATATGAAGAAGGAAGAACTCTTTCCCGCAGTAAAGAAAGCGGGAGCACTCCCAAGAAAAACTTTCTCAATGGGGCATGCCGACGATAAGAGATTTTATCTTGAGGCGAGAAAGATAAGAACGGAGTGAAAAACAGCTATAAAAAGAGTTATTAAAAGAGTTATAAAAAGTATTGCTTTAAGTGATATGTTGTTGTATTATGAGGATACCTAATATATTCACTTTGCACCGAGATTCAGGATTTACTTGTAACCTGACAGTTTGCCGATAGGCGTGTCGATCCCTAATACCAAAGGTTCAAGTAATCCTGACTTTTTCGGTAATAGGCAGGTTTTCCGATTGGGGAGTTTTACCGAAAACTGGGAGGACCGAAAATGAAAGTCAGCAATACAAGGGACGTAAAACAAAACAATCTAAGGCTTGTCAAAGAAGCTTTAAAAGAAGTTCCATACGGAACTAAAAACTCTATAGCAAATGCCACGGGGCTAAGCCTCGGAACATGCAATACAATATTGAATCTCCTTGAGATGACAGGAGAGATCGTCGAAACAGAGAATCCCGAGTTCACATTTGGAAGACCATCGAAAGCGTATAAGTATAATGCGGATTATGCTTATATTTGTTGTGTCTTTGTAAAGCATATTGAGACACCTTCGAGGCAGCCGATGTGTGACGTCTGTTATGCCATCGCGAATCTTTTGGGCGAGACAATAGAGGAAAATACGGTTCATATCGATGAGTACACGGTCGAGACATTGGGTGATGCTATCGAAGAACCCATGAAAAAATACGATAAGATACAGACGATAAGTCTGGGAAGTCCGGGATTCTATTTCAATAATAAGATAATGATAAGCGGTTCGGACACTATGGACGGTTCGGATCCCGTCGGATACCTTGCCGAGCGATACGGATGCGAGGTACTTATAGAGAATGATATGAATGCAATTGCTTACGGAGTCCACACTTTTGACAAGAGTGTATCCAAGGAGGATGATATAGTCGTAGTGGCATTTTTCAAGGGAAGACCTCCGGGTGCAGGTATTATCATAAACGGCAAGATTATGAAAGGACATACTCACTTTGCGGGTGAAGTATACAAATTGGTATATCCCGAAGGAGATATAGAAAAACTTGTTGTCACGGGCGACGAAGGTGTTATAAATGCAGCTGTCACGACAACAATAGATCTCTGTGCGGTACTTGATCCGGCAAGAATCATTTTTACCGGTGGTGCAATCGACAACGGGAAACTCGGCATTATAGATTCAAGAGTGAGAGAAGTGATACCGGAGGGACATATTCCTCTTTTGACCTACGGTCCGGATTTTGAGAAGTATTACATATGGGGACTTTGTGCAATGGCTCTAAAATAGATTCCCGCTTTTTTACGCTTATAGGCGTGGGAATTCTCAAACCGGGTTATATAAAAAATAAATAAAATAAATGAACTGTCGATAAAAAATCGGCAGTTTTATATTGCGCAATCATTAGTGTAAACTTATAATTAGTCCGTTGTAAAATATACTGTTTAGTTGAATAAATATTAGGAGGAAATAAAATGAAAATCGGAATATTGGGATACGGAAACCTCGGAAGAGGAGTTGAAAGTGCTGTGCGCCAGAATGATGATATGGAGCTCACAGCCATACTTACCAGAAGAGATCCTGAGTCCATAAAGCCGGCTACAGACGGAGTGAAAGTTTATTCCGTAGATGACGCCGAAAAACTCAAAGATGAGATAGATGTACTTGTTATATGTGGAGGTTCTGCAACAGATCTTCCGAAACAGACGCCGGAGTATGCAAAGCTTTTCAATGTTATAGACAGCTTTGATACTCATGCAAGAATACCGGAGCATTTTGCGAATGTCGACAAGGCCGCAAAAGAGAGCGGACATACAGCTCTTATTTCATGTGGTTGGGATCCGGGAATGTTCTCTGTTATGAGACTTTACGGTTCTGCGGTTCTTCCTGAAGGAGAGGATTATACCTTCTGGGGAAAAGGAGTAAGCCAGGGACATTCTGATGCCATCAGAAGAGTTAAAGGTGTAAAGAACGGAAAACAGTATACAATTCCTGTACAGGAGGCTTTAGACAAGGTAAGAGCCGGGGAGAATCCTA
Source organism: Lachnospiraceae bacterium (assembly GCA_024695665.1). Taxonomy (GTDB): domain Bacteria; phylum Bacillota; class Clostridia; order Lachnospirales; family Lachnospiraceae; genus JAILHT01. The sequence continues at coordinate 4,720 of JAILHT010000031.1, read as the reverse complement.
CACTTACCACAAGACAGAAACATGTAAGAGAGTGTTTTGTCGTACCTGAAGATGGCGCAGATCTTGCACAGATAGAAAAAGACATTAAGACTATGCCAAACTATTTTGATGAGTATGATACAACCATTCATTTCATCACAGAGGAAGAACTTGAGAGAGACCATTCCGGAATCCCTCACGGAGGATTTGTGTTCAGAACAGGTGTGACCGGACTCAACAAAGAGAACAAGCATGTAATAGAATACAGCCTCAAACTCGATTCAAATCCGGAGTTTACCTCATCAGTCATCCTCGCATATGCAAGAGCACTCAACAGACTTGCAAAAGAGGGGCAGACCGGATGCAAGAGCGTATTTGATATAGCACCTGCATACCTCTCACCACTTTCAGCAGAGGAACTTCGGGCACACATGCTTTAATTTGAGTCGGAGTACAAGCGAGTATTGACTAAAAACGGGAGGTATGAAAATGTCTTTGACAAAAGTTTTCATAGATGGCAGCGAGGGAACGACAGGCCTTAGAATAAATGAGAGATTTGAGGGAAGAGACGATATTGAGATACTTAAGATATCGAGTGAACTCAGAAAAGATCCAAATGAGATAAAGAAATATATAAATGCGTCCGACGTGACATTTTTGTGTCTGCCTGATGCCGCAGCGAGAGAGGCGGTTGCCATGGTGGAAAATGACAATGTCGTAATCATAGACACCTCGACAGCGCACAGAACCGAGGAGGGGTGGGCATACGGATATCCGGAGCTTTCAGACGAACACAGAAAAGCTATAAAAAACGGAAAAAGAATAGCCGTTCCGGGATGTCATGCAACAGGTTTTATAACACTTGTTTACCCTATGATCGCTGAAAAAATCATGCCAAACGATTATCCTGTATCAAGCTTTTCGCTCACCGGATACAGCGGTGGAGGAAAGAAGATGATAGCCGAGTATGAGGGCGACGAGAGAAAGGCAGAGCTTGGTTCACCGCGTGAGTATGGGCTTTCTCAGACTCACAAGCATCTGAAGGAGATGAAGGCGGTTACAGGTCTTTCAAAACTTCCGCTCTTCTCACCGATTGTTGCAGATTATTACAGCGGAATGCTTGTTTCGGTACCTTTATATACGGATATGTTAAGCGAAAAGATAACTCCAAAGGAGCTCAGAGACAGATTCGCACAGTTCTATGAAGGAGAAAAATTTGTCCGTGTAATGCCTTACGGTGCTGAGGCAGACACTTCGAATTTCCTTGGATCAAACAACGTTTCGGGATGGGATGGAATAGAGATTTTTGTCACCGGAAATGAGGACAGAATATTGCTTTCATCGAGATTTGACAATCTCGGAAAGGGAGCATCCGGGGCAGCAGTTCAGTGTTTGAATATTGTTATGGGCTGCGATGAGGCAAAGGGGCTGAATCTTTAGACACCTGCCTCACAAAGGGGGTTAAATGAACGTATCAATAAACAGCAGGAAGCTGTTGATACAAAACTGCATAGTACAGGGAGCTTACTGGGCTTCCGTCTGTACTATAGCGGGATTTGCGTCTGTGCTCCTTCTTGCGAAGGGGTTTTCAAATTCTCAGATAGGAATGGCGCTTGCGCTTGGTAATATACTGGGTGTTATATGTCAGCCTGTGGTTGGCGCCATTGTCGATTCTTCAAAAAAGATAACTCTTCAGATGTTATCGGCAACACTTTCTGCAGCAGCGATTGTATTGTTAGCTGTTCTTTTTTTCCTGCCCAATATTATAGTGGCTGTATTTGCGGTTTTTGTTGCTACAGTTGCGCTGGATCAGACGATTCAGCCTCTCGTAAATTCCGTCAGCGTATATTATATATCGGCCGGAATAAATGTTGATTTCGGTATATCAAGAGGAATCGGATCTTTAACATATGCGATTGCATCGAGTGTCGTTGGAAAACTCGTTTTAGTATATGATGAGAAAGTTATTATAATCGCGTCGATAGTATGCCTGGCTGTGACGGGGCTTGAATTTGTTCTCCTCCCCAGAGTGGCAAGGCAGATTGACAAAACGGAAGAAAAAGAGACAAAGTCGGATATCGGTTTGATTGAATTTGTAAAAAAATACAAATACTTCTGTCTGACACTTATCGGAGGAACTCTTCTTCTCTCGAATCACAACATAGGCTGTTCATATATGATTCAGATTATAAACAATATTGGAGGGGACACCGGTGATATGGGTACTGCGATGTCCGTTGCTGCGATTGCGGAGCTTCCGGTAATGTTCTTGTTCACGAAACTTATGAAGAAATTTAAACCAGCCACACTTATCACCTTTTCCGCTCTTATGTTTGCGGTTAAAGGACTCGGATTTTTGTTTGCAGCGAACGTGGGACAGTTTTTTGTGGTTCAGCTTTTACAGATATTTACCTTCGGAATGTATATTCCCGCAGGCGTTTACCTTGCCGGAGAGAGGATGGAAGAACAGGACAAGTTTAAAGGGCAGGCCCTGATGGCGGGAACCAATACATTGGGCGGAGTGGTAGGCAGTCTGATCGGTGGATTTGCACTCGATGCCGGAGGAGTAGAAATCATGTTGACTGTGTCATTTGGTTTTGCAGTAGCCGGATTTGTACTTGTTTTTCTTTTCGCAGGAAGGGAATTTGGCCTTTACACTAAAGCTTCCTAGAAGTACAATAGGTACTATAATACTAAATGAGGGAGGTTATTTTATGGGGCAAAACAATAGCATAATGGTAAGACTTAGCTCTGAAGGGAACGGAATTACCATAAAGTCAGAGTTTAAGGTATCCAGAGAGGACATAGCGCTTGTTTTGGGACAGAAGATGTTCGAGATAGAGTTGCTTACAAGAGCGTTTGTTACTTCAGAGGCATATAACGGAATTCTTGATAAGATTATGCCATATTATGATACAGACCTTAGCAAGTACGATGATTATAAAATGGTCACATTCGACAAAAACGGAATCGATGTGGCTGTGAAGGCAGTTATTGAATAACATACAGAGATCGTCGGGATTGTTATCCCGGCGATTTTTTACAATCACAGTGAGGATGCCATGGAATATTTTGATTTAAAACCAGAAGAGAAAGAGAGTACCAAGGGTGAGATAGATATGTCAGTCTCACCGATTTGCCTTGCAAAAAACGGTGAAAAGTATGCATTTGTAACTTTTTCAGACGGAATCAGAAATGCCGAGGGTAAGATACCCGATTGCAGAATCATAAAGAACAGCGGGTTTGCAAAAATTGAAGTGGCACAACTTGAAAAATACATGTTTGAGAATCTCAAACAGTTGAAAAAGATGGCAGCAGGCATAAATGTTTTTGATGCCTTCAGAAAAGAGGAGTAACAAATATGGAAGAACTTGAAAAATTATATGAGCAAATAAAGCGTATCAGGAGAGCGCAGGAGGTTTGCAACCTTTTTTACTGGGATATGCAGACGGTTATGCCTGCAGGAGGAGTCCAGGTCCATTCCGACACTTACAATCATTATGAAAGAAAACTTTTCAATATGGAAACCTCAAAGGAACTTAAGGACGTACTTGAGAAACTGAGTGAGGAAGATATATATAAGCAGTTGAATCCTACCAATAAGTTTATTGTGAAAAGGATGTTGAGGAATCTTGAAAAGAACGAAAAGATTCCGAGAAAACTTGCAAACGAGAATATAGAGATCACTACAAAAGCCCAGTTCAACTGGAAGCGTGCAAAAAAAAACAGCGACTATTCGCTCTTTGAGAACGATTTGTATAGCCTTATCAGTGTAAAAAAAGAGATGTACAGGTTTACAGATCCTGAGAAGGATGCATATGATGCCATGATAGATAAGTATGAGGAAGGTATGACATCCGAAGTGATAGACGGACTTTTTGAGGAATTGAAAAAGGAGCTTATACCTCTTTTAAAGGACGTCCTTGAAAGGGAGAAGAATGCAAATAGAAGTGTTTTCGAAGGGAAAAAATTTGATATTTCCAGGCAGAAGGAGATTCAGGATTTTCTCTTAAAATACATAGGATTTGATTTCAGCAAGGGTGTAGTCGGAGAGACGGAGCATCCGTTTACAATGTCATTCAATTCGGGTGATGTGCGAATCACAAACCATTTTTATGAAGATAATGTTTTGAGCGGCATCTTTTCGGCTATACACGAAGGAGGACATGCGATATTCGAACAGAATATCAATCCGGATTATGATAATTCGGTTGCGGGTGGATGTGACAATATGGGAATTCATGAGAGCCAGTCCAGATTCTATGAGAATGTGCTCGGAAGAAATATCAATTTTTGGATTCCTATATATGACAAGATCAGGGAAATTGAGCCGGAATTTAACGATATTTCTCTTAATGATTTTGCTGAAGAGATTATACGTGTGAAAAATGATTATATCAGAGTCGATGCGGACGAACTCACATACTGTCTTCACATAATTCTCAGATATGAGATGGAGAAAGCGATATTCAGGGACAATGTTCCGGTTGATGAATTGCCGAAACTATGGAACCAAAAGATGGAGGAGTATCTTTTTATAACGCCTCTTAATGATTCACTTGGAATACTGCAGGATTCACATTGGTCCGGAGGAGATTTTGGATATTTTCCCTCATATCTTCTGGGAAGTATCTATGACGGAATGCTCCTCGAACAGATAGAGGAGGAACTCGGCAGTGTAGATGAGATATTGAAGAACGGTGACATAATAAAGATCACACGCTGGTTAAATGAGAAGATT
>JAILHT010000154.1 GCA_024695665.1 Lachnospiraceae bacterium | reverse complement strand
CCCGATAATGAGGTATCCAAGGTCTCTACATCCGTCAGAGAATCATCCGAAGTCAATGTCATTACAACAACCGTCGGAACCTTATATGTCGCAGAAGCGTATACATATGTAGCCGGTATGAACCCCACTATCAATGAAAATGTGAGAAAAACAGAAATAAATACTTTTAATGCACGTGATTTTATACTCATCATATCCCCCTCCTTACTCATTATGATAAGTCCCTAATATATACTACTTTTATTATAGTACCTTATTACTATTATTAACACCTATATATCTTCATATAAATTATTTTGGTACATTATTACATAAAGAGTTCTCTTTTATTATGCACATTTACCTATCCACGATTCATTTTTTTTACAAAAAAAAGAAGCGGGATATAATCCAGCTTCTTATAACTCAGGAAAAATAAAGTCCGACTTTACGTACCTGAGATTTATGTTGTCTCTCTCTCTACTATCTTTACCGGAAGAACCGTCTTTTTAGCCACCGTTTTTCCTTCGGATGCATCAATCAATATTCGCACAGCCGTCTCTGCCATCTCTTTTATCGGCTGGTGAATAGTTGTTATTGAAGGTGTTGTAATACTCGCTATAAATACATCATCGAATCCTACTATCTTCACATCCTCGGGAACTCTTCGACCTAGTTTTGTGAGCACCTGTATAAGCTGAGCCGCTATAAGATCGGAGCTCGCAAATACTCCGTCAATATCGGAGTTCTTCTTCAAGGTCTCATACAAAAAATCGGTATAATCCTGGTTCTCGTAAACCTGAATATCGGTTGCAACCTCCCTGTGCACGACACCGGCCTCATCACATACCTGCATAAAGCTTGAAGCTCGCTCATCGGCAGGCATCGCATTTTCGTTGACACCGCTTATGTGAAGTATGTTCTTACAACCTTTTTCTATCAGATGCTTTGCAGCAAGACATCCTCCCTCACTGTTGTCACATTCAACTCCGGCCGTACCGCTTTCTATAAAACGCTCAACCGTCACAATCGGAATATTGCTTCCGATAAAATCCTCAAGCGCTACTCCACCGGAAAAAATGATAACTCCTGCGACTCTGTTGCTTGAACACATCTCGAGATATTTTTTCTCCATCTCGCTTTTTCCTCTGGAATTGCAGAGAATGATCTTGTATCCCTGTTTGCTTGCCGCATTCTCAAGATTGCTTATCATCTCGGCAAAATAAGGATGTCTTATATGAGGCACAATAACACCGATAGTCTTCGTACTCTTTTTTGAAAGAGAACGAGCCACCTCGTTCGGCCGATAATTCAGCTTCTTCATGGCGGCTTCGACTTTTTCTCTGGTATTTTTGCTAATATAACCTCTGTTATTTAATACTCTGGATACTGTTGTGACGGTCAGACCACATTCGGCCGCCACGTCTTTCAATGTTGCCATTTTCCCTCCGGAAACCGTAAGCATTTTAACTTAATCACCAAAACCAACTGTTACAGTATATCATAACACTATGCTATAGGTGAATGCTCTATCTCAAATTTCTTTGTTTTGAAATCCGCTTTTAATCTGGCAAAATGTTCCTTATTTTTTCTCAAAATAACGAGCTTGTCATCGGAACACTCCTCAAGTTCAAAACTTCCGTCAAATGCCGGATGAGTATTTCTGAACTTCATGAGTTTTAAGAGCTCAGAAACAACAGGTCTCTTTACTTCCTCTTCTATCTCGTCGAGTTTGTAATAATGTCTGTTGATATTTCGTCCAACCTTGGTTTCTTCCAAAAGTTTGAGATCGTTTTTTCCGGCGAGAAGTCCCACATAATATACCTGCGGTATTCCCGGTGCGAAAAACTGTACTGCACGGGCAAGAAGATATGCATCATCGTCATCCCCGAGTGCCGAATAATATGTGCAGTTTACCTGATATATATCAAGGTTGTTATAAGCTGCGGTATTGTATACCTTCTTTACGTTGGCTCCGAATTTGAAGATGTCCTCTTTGGTTCTGTCTATCTCCTCGTCAGGGAGAAGGTCTTTTACATCTACTACACCGATTCCGTCGTGAGTGTCGAGTGTTGTAAACTGATTTCTCGGACATATGTCAAGCCAATGCTTTAAATACTGTGTCTGTCCATAGTACAGCGCATTTATGAGCAACATCGGAAGTGCAAAATCATATACATAATATCCCTGCTCAGCTATCTTAAGCTGCATTGAATAATGCTCATGAATCTCAGGCAAAAGCTTTGCTCCGTATGGTTTTACGATATCATTGCTCTCACCTATAAATTCCCATACATCCGGCTCTATGAAGAAACAGCTTGTGCCGGCCTTCTTTGTCGCATATGCAAACGCGTCGAGTCTGATAAGCGCAAGCCCATGTTTCAAAAGAGTTTCAAGGTTATCTTTTATAAATTCTTTTGCGGTCTTTGACTTGCAGTTTATATCTATCTGTTCCTCGTCGAAAGTACACCATACTTTCTCAGTTGTACCGTCCGCAAAATGCGCATCGACATAAGGCGCCCTTGGCTTTCTCTTGTATATTGCATCTACCTCTGCCTCTGTCGGTTCTCCATTCTCCCAGAAATCTTTATATCTTATAAAGAGATCTCTGTACTTTGAGTCGTCCTTCTTCTCAAGGAAATCCTTGTAATACTCACTGTGAGCGGAAATATGGTTTATCATATAATCGGCCATCAGATAGTAATCCTTTGAAAGTTCCTCAATATCCGACCATCCGCCGAATTTTGAATCAACCACATGATAGTCCATAGGTGCAAATCCTCTGTCTCCTGATGATGGGAAGAACGGAAGGATATGAATTCCGCCTACAGCATCCTTAAAATATTTATCCATAACCTGCTTGAGATCCTGCAGGTTGTCGCCCATACTGTCCGCGTAGGTTATGAGCATACATTCGTTAGTCAATTTTTTCATTATTTCCATTTCCTTATTTATTTAACTGCACCAGATGTTATTCCTTCAACAATGTATCTCTGCATAAACAGATACAAGATGAGGATTGGAAGCATCGCAAGAAGGAGTGATGCCATTACAAGTCCGGTATCAGTCGAATATGTTCCGTAGAATACCTTTGCGGCTATCGGAAGTGTATATAACTCTTTTCTTCCGAGCACGAGACTTGGAAGAAGATAATCGTTCCAGAAAGCCATCGCATCAATGATAGTCACCGTTGCTATAGTAGGTTTCAAAATAGGAAATACAACTTTCCAGAATGTCTGCCACTTTGTACATCCGTCTATCGTAGCTGCCTCCTCAAGTGAAACCGGCACATTTGTATGAATAGCTCCGTGGAACATAAATGTTGCCATAGAAAGTGAGAATCCTATGTGCATAAATACAAGAGTGAGTCTGTGGTTTAAGATTCCGAATATTCCGCCGTAAAGAGAAACGAGCGGTATCATAAGAACCTGGAAAGGTATAACCATCGACGCTATCATAAGAACAAATAAAAGCTTGTTTGCCTTCCAGTCATTTCTTACTATAAGAAAAGCTGTGAGTGCCGAAAGCAATATAGTTCCTATTGTTGAAAGTGTTGTGATGATAACAGAGTTTCCGAAAGCGCTCCAGAAGTTCATCTTCTTTATCGCTGCCGGGAAATTCTCAAGGGTAAAACCGTGCGCTCCGATAAGCCTTAACGGATCGGCTGTTATGTCCGCTTTTACCTTAAATACATTTATAAGAACCATGATAAATGGGAATATAAATGCTATAAACAATACTATAAGAAGTGCAAACACCAAAGCATTGCGTATTTTTCTTTTTCTGGCTGCTTCTCTGTTTTCGATATTCTCCATCATGCCTGCACCTCTCCTTTCTTACCTACGTATACCTGAATTCCGCCGATAACCGCACAGATTATAAACAGTATGAGTGCTTCAGCCTGTCCTGTACCGTAATCTTTGTTGATAAATGCCTCATTGTAAACGTGCATTGCCGCAAGTGCACTGCTTCCGTACGGGTCTCCGTTTGTGAGTGAAAGGTTTACGTCGTAAACCATGAAACATCTGGTTATCGAAAGGAAGATACACTGTACAAATGACGATGTCATAAGTGGTATCGATATGTGAATGATGGACTGGGTTCCCGTACATCCATCAATTTTTGCCGCCTCTATTACTTCGTCCGGCACGCTCATAAATCCGGCTACATATATAAGCATCATGTAACCTGCATACTGCCATACCGAAACTATGATAAGAGCTATAATAGCTCCTGTTTCCGTTGCCAAAAGCGATTTTACGTTTCCCTGTGTTATAGCTTCCCCGAGAGAAACGAGCGCTTTATTGAATACAAACTTCCAAACATATCCGAGAACGATTCCTCCGATAAGGTTTGGTATAAAAAATCCTGCTCTGAAAAAGTTCTGTCCTTTGATTCCGCTGGTCACAAGATAAGCCAAAATGAATGCGACCGCGTTTACAAGTATTACGGCTATTGCCGAATAAATAAAAGTTCTGCCGAGTGATACCCAATATCCCGTATCGGCAAGAGCGCTGACATAGTTTGCCAGTCCAACGAACGGTTTGTTCATAGACACTCCGTCCCAGCTTGTCATTGTAAGGTATAAGCCGTAAATAAACGGAACTATAACTACCATCAAAAACACTGCCGTTGTAACTCCGGCAAAAAGCAAATACTGTCTGACTTTATATCCCATTGTATTTGTTTTCATCTAATATATCCTCCCGGCGTTAAATTTGCCGATAAAAAATGGGGGTCCGGTAATGGACCCCCGGTATTAATTAGTGCTCAATTGGTGTTGCTGTTTTGAAATATTCTGTAACTGCTGTTGCAAGCTCTGAACGAGTCATTGCCTCGTCGAGATATTTCTGCATAATCTCCTGTCCGACTACTGTCATGTGGTCATCCGGAAGATAGTTGTAGTTTGCGATAAGTGCTCCTGCATCTGCATAAGACTTAACTGATGCTGAAAGTGGATCAAGTGCTGAAGCATCAATGTTTGAGAATGCCGGAACAAGTGCACAGTCAACTGTGAGGAAGCTGTTTCCTGCCTCGTCAAATACGAGCCAGTTGAGGAAATCCAATGCTGCCTGTCTCTCTTCATCTGTTGTGTTGTCTGAAGAGTCAACGAACATGTACTTAGATCCGCCACCTACAAGCTTTGTATTTGTATCATCTGAAGTATTCTCAGGTACAGGCATGATTCCCATGTTCTCTGTGTAGTCATACTGATTGATAACTGACCAATCCCAGTTTCCACCGAACATGAAAGCGATGTCGCCCTGTGCGAGCTTCATTGAAGTCTCTTCACGGTCTGCGTTTGAAGCAGATCCCTTAGCATAGTTGTATGCGATAAGTGTATCGAATGTATCCATGAGTTCGTTGAACTTCTCATTTCCCTCAAGATCTTCTGTTCCTGCGAGAAGTCCGTTTACGAATGCGTCCGGATCAGCCTGCTGCTCATATACTTCTGAGAAGTAATGTGCTCCAAGTGACCAGTACTCGCTCAAAATACCTACAGGCTGCTCCATACCACCTGCTACAAGTGTATCGAGAAGTGCCTGGAAATCATCAAGTGTAGCTACTGATGAAGGATCGAATGTCTCTCCTGTTATAGCTTCGATTGCATCTGCGTTGTAGATAACTCCTCTTGCCTCTACGCAGAATGGGAAACCTGCAAGCTTATCATTTACTGTGATTGAAAGATCTGTATTTGCTGCCCACTCTTCTGAGCTGAGATCATATGCATAATCATCTGCGAGTGAGTAGATATCCTTTGCGTCAACCATTGTGATTGTGTAAGGATCGTTTGATGCATATCTTGTTGCAACCTGAGAAGCAACTGTTGTATCGGTATCGGCATTGTAAACCTCCACCTCAACTCCTGTAGAAGCTGTGTAAGCCTCTGCCATCTCTTCAAACTGTGTCTGAATCTCTGTCTTAGAGTTCAAAATTGTAATTGAAACTCCTGTGCTCTCTGCAGGTTCTGCATCTGCATCAGCTTCATCGGTGCTCTCTGCAGCTTCCGAAGAGCTGTCAGCATCCGAACTGCTTGTGCTTCCACATGCTGTGAGTGAAAGAGCCATTGCAGCAACCATCATTAATGAAACCATTTTCTTTTTCATTACATTTACCCCTCCTTATTAGGTGTCTTGTTTTTACAATTCGAATATTACTCCCCTGTAAAATTTATGTCAATCGGTTGACATAAAATAATGTGTCCAAAATGTGTTTTTTGTCATTTCTATCAAATTATATATCATATTTTTGTCTATTTTGTACATAAAAAAGAGGCCTTATGGCCCCTTTTAATATATGTCAACTGTTTGACATGTTATTCTTTTAATTTAATCGAATTTTACATGCACCATACTGCTTGCATTGTTAAACGACGAGTCCCAATCACCTATTCCGTGAACGGTTCCGGAAATTATATTCATTGTCACCGCCTCTTTAGTAAGCGAATTTACTCCGTAAGAAGTCTTGACCGATATCCCGTTATGCCTTGTGGAATCGTCCACTATCTCACCGGTTGCCCCATAGACCGTGACACCGTTCTTTCTTGCTCTTACATTCGAAAATACCGCATTGACCGAATCTCCTGAAAGCCTTGCCGCGCCCTCAACCCACAGATCTATATTTCCCGAGGAGACAACGTAAGGATTCTCGAAGGAACCGACTTTCTGTCCATTCACATAAGCTTCCCCATGTCCATTTCCGTTAAGTGTGAGCATAAGCCTGTAAGTTCTATTCCGTTCAAGTTCCGCAAATCTCACATACTGCTGCTCACCGTTATAATTTGTCTGTATGTTCTCTAAAAGTGCCATTGTCTTTCCCGTGTAAGGAGCCGATGCACCCTCGTCATACTGAATTCCGAAGGACACTGCCGACTGCGCGGTTCCCATGACTATCTTCGCGTGATATCCGCTTCCGGTTCCACTCAGACTGACATCGGCTTCTATAACCATGTCCGCCGCCGAATTTTCCATCCTGTAATTCACGAGTGTGTCAAAAGGGTCTGCTGCTTTTTCCTCTTCATTTTTATCTTTGCCACCGGTAAGATTTGAAATCATCTCGGCAGTCTTCTCGAGTATCTCGCTATCGTCTTCGGAAGAATTGTCATTTGAGGAAGAAATACTGTTGTCAAATGTTTTGTCTTCCTTCTTTGGGGTCTCCTCCATCGTCAATTTTGCAGTGCTGTTGTCCTCATCCAAGGTAACTTCATTCGACTCTTTTTCATTGTAAGTCACTATAAGGATCTTGTATCTGTCTCCGCCTCCGCCTGGATCCTCATTTATATTTACCGAAGTCTCGGAGTCCGCGTAATCGGCGATAATTCCATATATATACTCCACTCCGTCCTCGACATCGGTATCATTGTAATGGAATACGTCTGAATCCAGCTCGGATAAAACTACAAATTTTCCGTTCACAAATTTACATATCTTGTATGCTGTGGCTCCGTACACTTCCTCCCAGCTTAAATATATACCGGTCTCGACCGACACTGCCTCAGCTTTTATGTTTCCCACTGAAGTGCCCGGTGTCTCCCCTGTAACAATTGTTTCCTCATTTTCCGTTTTAGGAGTTGCTGTAGCAAAAACCGTCTCAAAATTGATCGATCCCAAAAGGAGACCAAGCAGTCCCGCAAGCAAAATTTTCGTTTTCATATCTCATTCCTTATGGCATTTTTCAATAAAATACACTGTTACCTTTGTAACAGTATACACGAAATTTTATATATGTATACTGTTCAAACATTTTTGCAAGTATTATAATAAGTCTTATAAAAACTATTGGGGTATTCAAAATGAAAGTACAAGAAAACATAAAACTATCATCCGGACATATATCTTTATATTTTTTTTACCTCGTCTTCTTTCTGAATCTCGGAGCAACCTCTTTTCAGTCAAAATACTTCGGTGAAATCGGCATAAGTGACGTTGAACTAGGCATACTCAATGCTATGCCAGCTTTTGTGTGCGTTCTTGTGCAGCCACTTTGGGGGTCTTTTTCAGACAAAGTAAAATACAAGAGAACAACTCTTTTTATTGGCTGTTTTCTCGGCGCTGTGTTTTATATATCGGCAAATTTCACCACAGATTTTATACCACTGCTGATAACCATAACCCTTATGACTGCTGCTATTCAGCCTGTAAGTCCGGTATCCACGGCCATCTCTTTGGAATATGTAAACACAAACGGCGGAAGTTATGGATTCATTAGGCTTTTGGGCACCTTAGGCTACCAGATAGCCGCCCTTTCCGTAGGCTTTATCTTGGCAGACAGCCTGAGAGGTCTGTTACTTTTAAACGGGATTTTTCTGATGATATGTACCTTGTTAAGTTTCTTCCTTCCTCCTGTCGAAGGTCATCAGCATGACATAAAAGAAAAGGTAAGCTTTTTTTCTCTCTTAAAAGACAGGCGTATATTTTTGATGCTTCTTATCCTAGGCTTTGCCGAAGTGACGAATATGTACAGCGTGACTTTCCTTGGTAAACTGCAGGGTGAGCTTGGAGTCAGCAATGTAGGGACCGGAATCATAACCGTTTTGTCCATAGTGCTTGAGATTCCATTCTTGTTTTTCGGTGAAAGATTGTACAAAAAGACAACAATCTGGAACTGGATACTTATAGCTATAGCCGCAAACGGTCTTCGCTGGCTTGGCTATGCGTATGTAAAAGATGTTATAGGTTTCATAATAATAGGTATACCGAGTGTCACCGTTTTGGCATGCTTTGAGTTCTTTCCGGCACTTTATATGAATGAAATAACGGATGACAAAGTAAAAGCATCCGCCCAAAGTCTCCTCTCTCTGGTCACTTTCGGCGTGGCAAAAATAGTAGGAAGCCTTTTGGGCGGATTTGTAAGTGAAAGATTTGGCATACAGCCAACCTATCTGATATGTGCTTTTATAATGGCAATAATATTTGCCCTTTCAATAATTCCGTGTCGCAGAATGAACAAAGCGGAATCAGTCAATCTTTAATATAAGTTCGAGCACTCGTCTTGCACATGTTTTTATCTCATCTTTGGTTATGAGTCCCTTGTCATATGCCTCTTTTACTCTCTCAGGATAGCCTGTTCCCATCTTTATATCATTTCCTGCCTTTATCTCGAGATAATGCTCGCTGTAATTCCACCAATCAGAGGTGACAAGTCCCTTAAATCCCCATTCTTCTCTAAGTATTCCGGTGAGAAGATCGTAAGACTCGGATGCTCTCACACCGTTTACAATATTGTAAGAAGACATTATTGTCCACGGGTCAGCTTCTTTTACAACGATTTCAAAACCTTTAAGATAAATCTCTCTCAAGGCTCTCTCAGACACCCTCGAATCGCTCGATTTTCTGTTTGTCTCCTTATTATTTGCGCAAAAATGCTTTACGCTGGCTCCGATATTCATCGACTGAATTCCTTTTACCATGGCAGCGCCTATCTTTCCGCTGACAAAAGGATCCTCTGAATAATATTCGAAATTTCTTCCACACAGAGGACTCCTGTGTATGTTCATTGCAGGTGCAAGCCATACGCAAAGGTTGTTCTCCTTCACCTCTGATGCTGCTGCTTTTCCCACCTCACATACAATATCCTCATTCCATGTACAGGCAAGAAGCGTAGCACAAGGGAATGCTGTGGACGCGGTTCCAACCTTAGGATCGATTCGAAGTCCCGCAGGTCCGTCTGCTGTCATTATATTCGGAACCCCATATTCAAAGAGATTTCCGAATCCGTAAGTATTCGCTACACCTGTATTCGGCTGTCCTCCGAGAATATGAATGAGCGCCTCCACAGGCAAAGCTTCAAGGAAATCCTCCAAACTCATCCTGCCTTCAGCGACGTCTATAAACTGAGGTACCTCAGGGTTGAAATCAAGATTTCTGTTTCTTCTCTTTCTACCTACAACCTCCGGCTGCATGCCCTCAAGCGTCTCCTCGTACTCTCCAAGTTCTGTCTGAGGAGCCACAAAAGAATCCATATGAAGTTCTTCATATGTACCGTCAGAGAGAAGTCTCTTATTCAACTTGTGCGGTGCGGATCTCTTTTTGAATTCCTTAACTATCACATCACTTTCAAGTGTTATCGTCACATCGGTTTTTTTCACATTCTCCACGCTGTTTCCAACGAAGAATACATATTCGCCTTTTTCAAGGATATAAGCTGATTCCTTTATCTTTCCGGTGTCATCATAAGAAGCGAAATCATCCAGATCAAAAGACAAAACAAGTGCCTCACACTCTCCCGGTGCGAGTGCCTTTGTCTTCTTAAAAGCGCACAGTGTCTTATTCGGCTTTTTCAATATACCCTGCGGTGCACTAATGTAAACCTGAACGACCTCTTTTCCACAGACACAACCGGTATTTTTTACCTTTGCGATAATCTCTGCTTTTCTTTCATGCACGGATGTCTTTTCAATCGTTATATCAAAATCGGTATATGAAAGTCCGTAACCAAACGGATAGTTTACCTTCTTAGAAGCCCCCGGTATCGTCTCAAAATATCTGTATCCGACATAAATGTCGTCCGTGTAATCGCAATAATCCGGCGACTCATGGAAATTGTATGATGAAGGATAATCCTCCAAAGATGCAGCAAAGGTATCTGTGAGTTTTCCCGAAGGATTGACATCGCCAACCAGAATATCAGCCTCCGCAAGTCCGCCTTCCATTCCGGCCTGCCAGCCCAAAAGAACTGACGATACAGCCTTGTCGTCTTTGAAAAATGTTGTGTCAAACATTCCTCCGACATTCAATACAACAACGACTTTTTTAAATGCGGATTTGACAGCCCCCAACATCTTACTCTCAGCGGCTGTGAGATAAAAATCTCCATCCTCAAATATTTTTGCTGAAAGGGTGAGCTGTTTTAAGATTCTCGGGTGAAGCGCTTTTGCTCTCTCATCGGAAAGATCCGTTTTTCTGTCCCATCCCTCACCTGAAAATCTGCTTATGGATACAACGGCAACATCAGCAAAATCTTTCGCTTTATTCAAAAGATCATCGGAGAGTTCCGGCTCAACAACCAGTCCAGGGAGATCCCCTTCTTCATATCTGCCTTTTACATAATTCTCATAATAAGCATTGAGAGGTTCATAGAGAGACACTTTTCCCTCGTCTTCTTTGATACGCATACCCTGTATAAGAGTTCTATTGTACTTTACGGTAACCTCTCCGCTTCCGCCACCGCCTCTGACATAATCGGCTGAAGCCTTTCCGAACAAGGCCACTTTTGTCCCCATCTCAAGCGGGAGCACCTTGTTTTCGTTTTTTAGAAGTACCATTCCCTCAGTTGCTGCTTTTTTGGACAATTCTATATGCTCTTTGGAGCCGGTCACCATCTTATTGTCTTCCCCTAAAGGTAAAACCGGCGTATAAAGTGCACGCATCCATCTTCCCATAAAAAAAACCTCCTATATTTTTATATGATTAAATGGCAGTGATAATTCACTGCCATCTTTATCAATCTCTTTTTGGCTGATCGTCAAATCTCTTATCTCTGAAGTAGAATTCCTGATCCTTCTCATTTATCTCTCTGAATACATGACACGGGCTTCCGAAAGCGATAACATTTGCCGGAATGTCATTTGTAACAACAGATCCTGCTCCTATTACCGAATTTTCTCCTATTGTAACACCCGGAAGAATAATCGAATTTGCTCCTATCCAAGCTCCATCTCCTATATGAATCGGGAAAGAATACATTCCGTCCCCTCTGTGATTTGGAGCTATCGGATGTCCGGTTGTACAAACCGTAACATTCGGCCCGAACAAAACTCTTTTTCCTATTGTAACCTCACAGTCGTCAATAAGAGTAAGATTCATATTTGCATAAGTTCCCTCACCGATTGAAGTATATTTTCCGACAATAACGTTGAGTGGAGGTACTATCCAAACATTGTCATCACAATGTCCGAAGATCTTCTTTAAGGTTTTTCTTCTTCCCTCTTCATCGTCCGGTGCAAGAGAGTTGAACTCTCTTACATATCCTCTAGTCTCAGCCTGATATCCAAGATTCTCGTCATCATCCCACCAGATATATCCGGCTTTCATTCTTTCCTGCTCTGTCATTGTAAAACCCTCCTGTTTTTTCATATCAAAAATTATAATATAATCTGTTTAAAAAAAATATAATAATTGGCTCCAAAAAATGTACTTTTCAGTTATAACTTTTTCCTATAACCACTTATCAAGATTTTCTATATATCCCATTCCCTCCTTCTGTTCACCTGAAATAAATAAATATGATAGAATACAAAATAATTCTCAAATCGAATGCTTACGATTCCAAATAAAATATGCGTAAGACTTGAATATTTATAAGACTTACCTAAAATAGTCTTATATAAAAAATAAGAAAAAGAAGGATACACATATGAAAATAATCGATATTTTAAACAAGAGAAATATGTCCCTTTCATTCGAGGTGTTTCCTCCGAAAAAAGAATCCGGATTTGAATCAATCAAGACAGCGACTGAAAAAATCGCGTCTTACAATCCGGCATTTATGAGCGTCACTTACGGTGCAGGAGGCGGAACAAGTCAATACACCTTAGATATTGCAAAAAATATTTTAGAGAACTACCACGTTCCCACTCTCGCCCATCTGACCTGCGTTTCATCCGACAAAAAAACGGTTCTCGAAAAAATAGAGGCGATGAAAAATGCCGGAATAGAAAATGTTATGGCTTTAAGAGGCGACCTCACCCCTGAGCTTAACGACACAGACCTCTCCACGAGAGATTATCAGTATGCCATCCAGCTCATCAGAGATTTGAAAGAAAGCAATGCTGACTTTTGTATAGGAGCAGCCTGTTATCCGGAGATACATCCTGAGAGCAAGAACCAGAAGGAAGACCTTCTCCATCTCAAGGAGAAAGTTGACGCCGGCGTCCATTTTTTGACAACACAGATGGTTTTTGACAACAACCTGTTCTTCTCATTTTTGTATAAGCTGAGAGAAACCGGTGTGACCGTGCCCGTCATTCCGGGAATCATGCCGATAACAAATGCAAATCAGGTGGAGCGTGCGATAAAACTCTCCGGTTCTTTTATGCCACACAGATTTGTCAGTCTTGTAGACTATTTTGGTTCCGATCCGGATGCAATGAAACAGGCGGGAATAGCCTACGCCACAGATCAGATCATCGATCTCTACGCGAACGGAATCACAAACGTACACGTATACTCCATGAACAAACCGGATGTGGCAAAAGGTATAATCGACAACCTTTCGTCAATCCTCGGAAAGGATTTCGGAAGATGATTCCACTCGATGAGATTTTACAATCGGAAAATATAACATCCTTTTATAAAGAGTACTCGGCTCCGGAGATAAATCGTGCAGAGATACTCAGATACAGCGGTATTCCTGCTTCCTCGCTTAAAGCCGGCAATCAAAAAGAGGCCGAAATGTTAGAAAAAATGAGTGAGAAATGCAAAAGTTGCGGGAACAAATGCGACATGTCATTTTTAAGCTCTGCCACAGTCGATTGCTTTAGCAAAGCCCAAAACCCGCTTGCCTTTGAAATGATGGAAGAAATGCTCTCTCTCACATTGCCAAAGATAAGCTACAAAGTCATGTATTCTTATTTCGACTTTGAAAAAATAAAGGATACTCCAATGTATTCTTACTTGAGTGAGTCAAATGATTTTCAAAAAAATATGACTTCATGCAAAAGCGCAGTACTTTTTGCAGCAACAATAGGCTCTGGGATAGATATGCTTATCCGACGCTTTGACAGAATATCTCCTGCAAAAGCTGTTTTTTTACAGGCGATTGGAGCGGAACGCGTCGAAGCACTTTGTGATGCATTCAACAGTGAGATAAAATCATCTGCGGAATCTATGGGCAAAAAAACTCATCCACGTTTTTCACCCGGATACGGGGATCTTAGCATCCGGATTCAGCCATATATTCTTTCCATGCTGAATGCGGAGAAACGAATAGGAATAACTTTGAGCGAATCATTACTCATGGCGCCGTCAAAATCCGTGACGGCTTTTATAGGATTGGAATAAATATCGGAGGACAACATGAAGATTCTCGACTATATGAAAAACAATTTTCTTTTTCTCGACGGAGGAATGGGTACTCTCCTGCAAGAATCCGGACTGAAGCCCGGCGAGCTGCCTGAGAGAATGAATATAACAAGCCCTGATGTCATAAGAAATATACACAGATCATATTATGACGCCGGCTCCAACGTGATTCTCTGCAACACCTTCGGTGCAAACTCTTTCAAATTCGACGACAGAGAGCTTGAGGAAGTCATTTCAGCTGCAATCGAGAACGGAAATGCCGCCAGAGAAATGTCAAAAACCGATCATGAAAAATATATAGCACTGGATATCGGGCCTCTAGGTCGACTCTTAAAACCTTACGGAGATCTCGATTTTGAGGAAGCAGTATCTCTTTACTCTAAAATCGTAAAAATCGGCGCAAAATACAACCCGGATCTCATTTTCATTGAGACAATGAATGACAGCTACGACACAAAGGCTGCTCTGCTCGCAGCTAAAGAGAACTCCTCTCTTCCCGTATTTGTGTCAAATGCCTACGGCAGTGACGGAAAACTTATGACCGGAGCAAATCCAAAAGCTATGGTTGCGATGCTTGAAGGAATGCATGCCGATGCCATAGGCGCAAACTGCTCACTCGGTCCAAAACAGCTGATCGGTGTGATGGAAGAATATCTAAAATTCGCATCTGTCCCGGTTCTCATAAAACCGAATGCCGGACTTCCGAGAAACGATCACGGAAAAACAGTATATGACGTATATCCTGATGAGTTCTCCGACGATATAAAAAATCTTTTGACTATGGGAGTAAGAATCGCCGGTGGCTGTTGTGGAACCCGTCCGGAGTATATAAAAGCGGTCTGCAAGAAAGCGACAGGTCTCACACCTGTTCCGGTAACCGAAAAAAACATTTCGATGATCTCCTCGTACACACATGCCGTTGAATTCAAAAACGATCCTATATTGATAGGTGAGCGAATCAATCCTACCGGAAAAAAGCTTTTCAAGCAGGCTCTTAGAGACAACGATATAGATTATATTTTAGGTGAAGGCTTAAAACAGGAGGACGCAGGCGTTCAGGTCCTCGATGTCAATGTAGGTCTTCCGGAGATTGATGAAGAAAAAATGTTAGTGACCGTAGTTGAAGAACTTCAGGCTGTATCCGACCTTCCTCTCCAGCTCGACACAACAGATTTCAAAGCAATGGAATCGGCACTCAGAAGATACAACGGAAAGGCCATGGTAAACTCTGTAAACGGCAAAAACGAAGTCATGGAAAATGTCTTTCCGCTTGTAAAAAAATACGGTGGTTTTGTAGTATGTCTCACCTTAGATGAGGACGGTATCCCCGAAAGTTCAGCAAAGCGAGTAGCGATTGCAAAGAGAATAATAGACAAGGCCAAAGAGTACGGAATAGAAAAAAGGGATCTTATATTCGATCCGTTGGCTATGACAATAAGTGCAGATACCACTGCTGCCCTATCCACCTTGGATGCGGTTTATCAAATAACAACAGAACTTGAGGCAAACACTTCCCTTGGTGTATCAAATGTTTCCTTCGGGCTTCCGGAGAGAAACCTTGTAACCTCGGTATTCTTTTCCTGTGCATTGGAAAAAGGCTTATCAGCAGCGATAATGAATCCTTATTCCCTTGAAATGATGAATGTCTACTTTGCCTTCAGAGCACTCCACAACCTGGATGCAAACTGTGGGGAATATATCAATCACGCATCGAGTCTGCCAAAACAGATTGCCGTTTCAAATTCGCTGACACAAGCAAACACAAACAGTGATACAAAATCTTCCTTGCCTTCGGAAAAAGATGTCTCTCCTCTTAAAGGTGCCATCATGCGAGGACTGAAAGAAAAAGCATCCGCTATCACAAAAGAACTTCTAAATGAAGTTGAGCCATTGAGTATCGTAAATGAGGAGATAATCCCCGCCCTTGATGTTGTCGGAAAGGGATTTGAGAAAAAAGAAGTTTTTCTTCCTCAACTTCTTATGGCTGCCGAAGCCTCGAAAGCTTCCTTTGAGGAGATAAAGAAAAAGATGGCTGAATCCGATACCGGAAATACCGCAAAACGAATGACATTCATAATAGCTACCGTGCACGGTGACATCCATGATATCGGAAAAAATATCGTAAAGCTCATTTTGGAAAACTACGGTTTTGACGTCTATGACTTGGGTAAAGACGTACCTGAGCAGACAATCGTTGACAAAGCCATTGAACTCCATGCTCCCGCTGTCGGTCTCAGCGCCTTGATGACAACCACAGTGCCTGCCATGGAAAACACCATAAAGCTTCTAAGAGAACAGGCCCCTTGGGTAAAGGTATGCGTCGGAGGTGCCGTAATGACTCAGGAATACTCGGATCAGATCGGTGCCGACCGCTATTGTAAAGATGCTATGGATACAGTCAGATATGCTGAGGAGCTTGAGAGTGCACTAAGCAAAAGTCTTTAGAAGTTTTAAGATAAGTGGTAGCTATACCCTTGATTTGATAGGTCAAAAACCGCTCATAGGTGAGAGCGGTTTTTTGCTTTTAATTATTTATGAAAGTCACAGCTATCTTTGTATATATCTTTCACTTTTAATATCTCATCATAGGATGCATCAAATGCATCTACTACCTTGCTGTCAAACTGAGTGCCTTTATTTTTTACAATCTCTTCTCTGGCCTTCTGTTCATCCCATGCATCTTTGTAACTCCTCTTGCTTGTAAGGGCATCATAGACATCTGCCACAGCAACAATCTTTGCGGCAAGTGAAATATCTTCGTCCGTCTTGCCATATGGATATCCTTTGCCATCAATTCTCTCATGATGTTCAAGAGCTATGTCTCTTGACAAATGCATAATATCACCTTCAACATTATCAAGAAGCTCTCCCCCATAAGTCGTATGTTGCTTTATGACTGCAAACTCATCCGCATCCAACTTTCCCGGCTTATCCAATATCTCTGATGGGATCATAAGCTTTCCTATATCGTGCATAGTGGATGCAAGACGAATATTCTCAACTTCTCCGTCAGTAAGCCCCATTGCTTTGGCTATGACTTTTGAATACTCTGAGACTCGCTTTACATGTTGCCCGGTCTGGCCTGACTTATTCTCGGTAATCTCCGCAAAAGAGACAATCATCTCCTCTTCTATACGGTTCTTTTCATCTGCTTTCTCCTGCAAATATGCACCATAATCGAACAGATACGAAAACAACACGGTAATTCCGATCATTGCCAACGCAAAAAACAAATTCACAAGCAACAGCGGAGCCAGCATAATAGCCGATATTCTTAATGTCGATGCCGCTTTAGTAGTAAAATGATTTTTCTCATTGATGATAAGCTTTGTAAACTTTTCCAACTGTCCTGCATAAAAGCTCATCATTACGGCTGAAATTGCAGATATAGTCCATGCTATAGCAGAAAGGAAACGCGGTTCAATACCACTTAAATCGGTTATTGCATCCAGTATCTTATAGAAACTGTTATCCATAAATATCTTGCCGACTTTCAGATAAAAATCGCTATTAATAGTTATAAGACAGGCTCCGATCATAATCAAAATCGCTGCAATCAGAAGAATAATTTTTATAATATGGCTCATGACCTGAAGGTCTTTCCCGATACGTAAAATCTTTTGGTCCGTTTCAATTGGATCTGGATTTTCATCTCTGTAAATAATGTCTTTTTTGCCCATAAATATACAATCCCCCCGGTCTCTTAATCATCTCTTTCTTCTTTCATGAGTCTTATAATACTCGCATTTTGACTCATACATTCTCTCATCCAGAGTTTTAAGCACCACGTCCATAGTATCTTTATGGATATCAAAGATTCCCCAGCCCAGAGAAAATGAAATCTTATAAGGCTTCTCATAACCGGAGTAGTACTCCTCAAAATTATTCTTTAAGCGCTCTATGTATTCCTCAATTGTTTTCGGATCGTCCGTGTTCAACAATACAATAAATTCATCACCTGCATAACGCACAGCCGTTCCTTTTGCTCCGACCGATAACAACAAAAGCTCTGCTGTTTTGATAAGAGCCACATCCCCTTCCGAATGCCCATAGGTATCATTTACAGCCTTAAATCCGTTAAGGTCTATCATCATCATTCCATATTTTTTGTCTGCAAAATCAAATGACTCCAAATATTGTCTGTTATAAAGGCCTGTCATTGTATCCAAAATCAAATTTCGATTCTGGATAGATAAAACCATAAGTGTGAAACCTACCGCTGTTGCCGGCCATATGACCGATACGCCATAGAATATACTTTGCACCAAAAGTCCCAAAAAGATTGGTACCACTAGTTCCACTGCCGGGAATGTCTTGAATGCTCCACCCCTTACGCGCGAAACCATATATATGCACAGACCAACAACAGTAAATACCATTCCGAGTGATGTATAAAAGATAAAAAAAGGCATTCTATGATATTGATTAGACTCGTCAATATAAAATACCATCGGATGAAAATAATTCAGAACAAGAATTACAAAGAAAATGACATCAACAAAAACTATGGTGCGAATCATTCCTTTCGAATTATATCCAAATATATTTCGTTCTATAAGCGTCAAAAACATAGAGCTAAACAGAAGATTTGACAAAAACAACAGGAAATTTCCAAAATACAATATTGCGGTGACAATCGTTCCCGGTTTTCCATCCAGTGTGAACACTACCGGATCGATGATGCAACATACAACAAGTATTATGGCCATGAAATAAAGAATTCCAGCCTCAGGTTTCTTTTGCATCTTAAAAGTATTTCCAACCAGAATGCCGTACATAAGCAACAAGCCCATCCCGTTAGCTATGTAAATCTCCAGCAAATTAACTTCAGACATTTATTCTCTCCACTTTTGACTTATCGGTTTTATTGATATTATCGTTATTATTATAACATAGCCTTATTATATTAAACAAAAATAAAAGAGAGTAATACTAAAAACATATTTCTCTCTTTCGTAAAAACATATACTCATTTATGCAGTATTTTGATGTCTATCTCCGAAAAAACCTTCATCAGAAAAATTCATCCGGATCCAAGCCGGCTTCTTCTAATATTTCACGCCTCTCATCCTCAGACATATCTTCAAGCTCGTCCAAATCCAAACCGGACTCTTCAAGCATATCCTCGTCTTCTTCCTCCTCCGAACTCAAAAACTCCTCCATCATATAGGCTCTTTCTGCACCGTCAAGTTTACCATTTCTGTTCAAATCAAAAATATTTAATAAATCAGACATAACTTATTCTTCTCCCCTTTTTAAAATATGATTTACCCCCACTGCGATAACAGTATTTTTGTTTCTGTATCCATTATAATTCCATTATTCTAAAATTCAATGGGCATGGTTTACATTCGATACCATACTGTTTCTTTCATTTTCTTTTTCACAGATTTCCGATTTCGTGGTATAATTTCGTTCTGTAATTTGTTTTATGGAGGAATTTTTTTGAAGTCAAATAAACGCGCATCATTCTCAGGAAAAATCGGTTTTATATTATCGGCAGCCGGCGCTTCCGTCGGACTTGGAAACATATGGAGATTTCCGTACCTCTGTGCAAAATACGGCGGTGGGATATTCTTGCTTATATATATCATTCTGGCTCTCACCTTCGGATACACAATGATAATCGCAGAGACAGCCATCGGAAGATACTCACAAAAAAGTCCGGTAGGAGCTTTTTCAAAGCTTGGCAATAATAATAAACTGATGGTCGCAGGCGGATGGTTAAATGCTATCATTCCGATACTCATCGTCCCATACTACTCCGTAATAGGAGGTTGGGTATGCAAATATCTGTATGAATATATTGTAAATGATGCCTCTTTGGTCGCATCGGACGGATTTTTTTCCGATTTTATCTCAAACGGATATCAATCGGAATTCTGGTTTGTCATTTTTTCTTTGATTGTACTTGCAGTAATATTCATGGGTGTGAACAACGGTATTGAACGTGTCTCAAAATTTATCATGCCAATACTTGTTGTCCTTGCAATAATAATCTGCATTTTCTCAGTGACAAGAAACGGTGCCTTAGAAGGTGTAAAATACCTTTTCATACCGAATATTTCAAATTTTTCAATCATGACGGTAGTCACCGCAATGGGACAGATGTTTTATTCTCTCTCGATAGCCATGGGTATTCTCATAACTTTCGGTTCCTACGTGAAAAAAGATGTAAGCATCGAAGATTCCACAAAAAAGGTAGAGATTTTTGATACCGCAATCGCTATTATGGCCAGTCTCATGATCATTCCTGCGGTTTTCTCATTTTATGACGGAGATCCGAATATGTTAAACAAAGGACCGGCTCTCATGTTTATCACAATGCCTACAATATTTGCCAGTATGCATTTCGGAAAAATCATCGGTATTCTCTTTTTCGCCTTGGTATTGTTTGCTGCAGCAACAAGCGCAATCGCTCTGGCTGAAAGCGCGGTTTCAACTTTCGCTGATGAGTTTAAAATGAGTCGAAAAAAAGGTACTATAATCCTTGCCGTCGTCATGATAGCTCTTGGAAGTCTATCATCTC
Organism: Lachnospiraceae bacterium; assembly: GCA_024695665.1. Classification (GTDB taxonomy): domain Bacteria; phylum Bacillota; class Clostridia; order Lachnospirales; family Lachnospiraceae; genus JAILHT01. The sequence goes on along the minus strand of JAILHT010000154.1, from coordinate 529 downwards.
TAGGCAACGGCCCTCTCGCAGATATAAAAATATTCGGAATGCAGTTTTTGGACTTTTTTGACTTCATGACAAACTCGGTCATGATGCCCTTAGCGGCTCTGTCAATCTGTTTGCTGATAACTCGTTTTATGACGATATCCAAACTCACCGAAGAAGTCGAGCAGGACAATCATCCTTTCAAACGAAAAAAAATATTCTCAGTGATGATTCGCTATATCTGTCCGATATTTGTTGTTATAATATTGGTCAGTGCGATTTTAAACGTCTTTGGATTTATTTCAATGTAATAATATATGAAAAAAAACGGACGAAGCTTCGTCCGTTTCAGACTGTAGACAAAGTGGTTTTGAGAGCATAGCTCTCAAGACCATTTTTCTTTTTGTGGCGGATTTTTATAATAAAGCGGTCAGAAACGGCCCCTATCAGGCCATCTCTAACCGCCATTCATGCTTGATTCTTGCAAGTTTTTTTAGATTCATACACGCAAAGGTAAGCGCGACCTTCATTTCCATCCGCGCCTTGCCATACA
>JAILHT010000130.1 GCA_024695665.1 Lachnospiraceae bacterium | reverse complement strand
ATGCTATGGCATCCTTCAATTTGTCAAATCCTTTATCCCCCGGAACTCTCTTCACCAGTTTGAGATACAAATCTTCCTTGTTCGCACATCTGGCTATAGCTTCGTCCGTGTTGGCGCCAAATTCGCGCAAAGCTTCTACTGTCAACATATCTTTTACCTCTTATTTTTCAATAATGCTTCAAACTCTTCAGGCGGTACCGGTCTTGAGAAATAATATCCCTGAATCACCTGAGCGTTGAATTTCTTCAGTATCTCAACCTGCTGTTTTTCCTCAACTCCCTCGGCAACGACTTTCACCTTAAGGAACTTCGCTATCTCTATGATAAGCTCAAGCATTCTCCTGCTTCTCTCGTCCTTGTGAATGTCTTTCATCAGACTCATATCAAGTTTTAGGATGTCAAACGGCATAGTTGTCAACATATTTAGCGATGAATATCCCGATCCGAAATCATCCATCTCTATCACAAAGCCTGCTTTCTTGAGTTCCATGACAACCTCAACCATCTGATCGGTGTCCTCCTCATATACGGACTCTGTTATCTCAAGATAGATATCCTCCGGTGTAATTCCGGCATCTTTGACTATCTTTAAAAGTTTTTCCTTTATCTGCGGATCGTGAAGATCTATACGCGAGACGTTCACGGAAACCGGAAGAGTTATTCCAAATTCTTCCTTCCATCGTTTTACTCTTTCTGCCGATTCCTTCCATACAAACTCATCGACAAGATGAATGAGACCGTTCTCCTCAAACAATGTGATAAATGATCCGGGTGATATCATTCCGAGCTCGGGATGTATCCATCTGACAAGAGCCTCTGCGCTGGTTATGACAGGAATGTCACCTGTCACATCATATTTTGATTGAAAATAAACCTTGAGCTGATTCTTTGAGATAGCCGATCTGATGTCATGTATAAGTCTCTCAGCATAAATCTGCTTCTCTCGCAATTCGTCATCGAAATATGCCACATCTTTATTGTAATTTTCTCTTATGGAATTGCAGGCTGTCTTTGCCCTGTCAAAACATATCGAAAGCTTGTCGTCATTGTTGTCAGGTCTTGTATAAACTCCGATTCTCACTCTGACATGATGAACCGGGAATTCTCTTTCTATAGCATCCTCCACCTCTCTGTGGATGGAATCGTATTCTTTTTGGCTCGGAATATAGAGCATAAAAATATCTGCAACGCTTCTTCCGGCTATTCCGCCGAATCTTTCAGCCATATCCTCTATGGACTTTGCAAGCACTTGAAGGATCTTGTCGCCCTCCTCCATTCCGTATATCTCATTGAACATATGGAAATGGCTTATATTAAATACAACTGCATCCATCTTTTCGTCCGGGTTGAAGCGGTTCTGCAAAAGTGCATACTCGTAAAAATAACTTCTGTCATACAGATTTGTGAGCTCATCTTTCTCCGTGAGCTGTATGATGAGTCTGTCCTCGAAAAGTGCAATGATACGTTTTACTCTTGCAAGTATCTTTTCCGGTACGTCATAAGGTTTTTTTATGAAATCGGCCGCGCCTTTTTTTAAGCTGTCTATCTCAAGTTCCTCGTCTGACGTGAGCACTATTACCGGTATCGGGCGAAGCGCCGGATCCATCTGCATATTCTTTATGACCTCAAAGCCATCCATCTTCGGCATCATTATGTCGAGGAGCACAAGCGATAAAAGATTGCCTTTCTCCTTGATTATCTCAAGAGCCTCCTCGCCATCAGATGCATACTGCACCTCATAGTGATCTTCAAGTATGCCTCCGAGTATCTCTCTGTTTATCTCCTCATCGTCGACAACCAGAACCATTCTTTTTTTCCGATAATGATATATAAAATCCTCTCCCATGTATGCCCTCTCTTCTATACAAACATAATCAGTTTCATTTTTATTCTTCCATGTATTTTGCCAATGTCTTCATAAGCGCATCCACATCAACCGGCTTTGACATATGTGTATTCATGCCTGCCTCTAAACACTTCTGTGCATCTTCCGCAAACGCATCAGCGGTGAGCGCTATGATAGGAACTTTCTTTGCATCATCCCTATCCATATTTCTAATTGCTTTGGCAGCTTCAAATCCGTTCATATTCGGCATTCTAAGGTCCATTAGTATGACATCGAAATGTCCTTCCCCTGATGCCTCAAATGTTTCAACGGCGATTTTTCCGTCCTCAGCAAGTTCGACGTTCGCATCCCTCTCCTCCAACAGCGTAGTTATAATCTCCGCATTTATAAACTGATCTTCCGCCAGAAGAACATTGAGTCCTTTGAGTTCTATTCGTTTTTCTTCATATATTGTCTCGTTTTCATCCTTCTCGATTCCCGGAAGGTATTTTTTCAACTCGTGATAGAGTGTGGATTTGAACAAAGGTTTCGGTACAAATCCGCTGACTCCCACCTCTTTTGCCTTATCTTCAATATCAACCCAGTCGTAGGCCGATATAAGGCTTATAGGAAGCTTGTCTCCAAGAACTTCCCTGAGTTTCTTCGTTGTCTCTATTCCGTCCATCTCATCCATCTTGTAATCGATGAGAATAGCAAAGTACGGATCGTCACTCTTGCTTGCAAGAACAGCCTTCTCTATCGCCTCTTTACCGCTTGTGCACCAGTCACTTCTGACACCAAGATCATCAAGTGAGGTTGTGGCCGTCATACAGAGATCCTCATTGTCATCACAGACAAGAACTTTCATATCCGGAAGTTTCATGTCATCTATACTGACATCTACCTTTTCCAGATCGAGTATGACCTTGAAGGTTGTTCCTTCTCCTTGCTCACTCTCGACAACTATGGTGCCTCCCATTGCATCAACAATGTATTTTGTTATAGCCATTCCAAGTCCGGTTCCCTGTATCTTGTGAACCCTCTTGTTGTCCTCGCGCTCAAAGGCCTCAAAGATTTTTTCTTTGAACTCTTTTGACATTCCGATTCCGTTGTCGCTGACAAAAATATTTGTTCTTACAAAGTTTTCGCCCTTCGGGGACTCCTCCTGATTTAGGCGTATTGAGATTGAGCCTCCGTCAGGAGTGAATTTCATTGCATTGCTCAAAAAATTGAGGAGCACCTGATTTATTCGTATGCCGTCGAGATATACTTCCTCCGCCAAAATATTGCTGATAAATATATCAAAATGCTGATGTTTTGATTTGAGCTGAGGTCGTATGATATCGCAGATTGTCTCCATGGTCTCCCTTAGAGACAATGCCTCCATATTCATGACAAGCTTTCCGCTCTCTATCTTTGACATATCCAAAACATCATTTATCAAACCGAGCAACTGTTTTCCTGAAAGACTGATTTTTCTCAGGCAATCCTCCACCTTCTCGGGTTCGTTTATATGGTCACTGGCAATCGCTGTCATTCCGACGATTGCATTCATAGGAGTTCTGATATCATGGCTCATATTTGAGAGGAACTCGCTCTTCGCCTTGTTTGCATACTCCGCATCCTCCCTGGCTTTTATGGCCTCCTCCTGGGATGCTTCGGACTCTATCATCGCCTCTTCAGCGCTTGTCTTTGCCGCCTCGAGTGCCTCTATCTGAGCGTGCGTCATTCTCATATATATTGCGAAGACTATGATTATTGCAGTTGCTACAATGGCAAGCGCAACAAGCATTCCATGATTTCTAGCCTCGCTCATATCAGAGATTGTCGAATCCAAAACTCCATAAGGCATTACCGTAACAAGATACCAGTTGCTGTCAATCAAGGATGTGGCATAGACACTTCGTCTCTCGTCAATCCCGGCCGAAGGTTCTTTATAAGTGCTGTTCATAAAGAAATCTTCGTCATTTGCTATGCATTCTTTTAGTTTGTCCACATACTCCTGTGCCGTTCCATCGTCAGGAGTTGAATACAGCAAAAGTTTATTGAAATATGATCCTTCAATAGCATCTTTATTTGCTATAACGTAAGAACCGTCTTCTCTTATTATATGGTAAAATACCAGCGAATCTTCCGATGTGAGATTCATCATTTCAAGGAAAGAATCCAATGATCTCGCCCAGATAAGTCCTACGCTCACTGCACCGTTCTCCATATTTATATGTGCCGGGACACAGTATAATACAAGCTTTTCAGTGTTGTTTTCCCCTGTGGCAACCGCTTTTTTTCCATCTACCAAGGTACTGATTATATAGTCTTTAGAGCCGAAATTTGTGAGTTCTTCGCCCTCGATGAGCTGCATATCTCCGTTTGCCGCAACCAAAAGGCAACTGGAAGTATCCTGAAACTCTGCACTTCTTTTTATGCTTGCATATATCTCTTCTTCAGTTTTTACGCCTTCTCCCATAGCTTCCGTGAGCATGGCATCAATCTGTTCAAACCTGATATTTTTTATGGCGTTGAATCTGTTGCTCTCCTCGTCTGCAATCCCATGAAGATAGACGGATGCGATGGCTTTCACATCATCCTCTGTCTCACCTTCCATATAATGATTCAAACCCAAAAACGTTATTATCGATATGACAAATATAAAGACAAATCCGCTTATAATCAGTGAAAATGACCTTCTCCTCATAGCTCGTCCCCTCTGTGCCGAATTCTACTGTTCTTTTTTTTGCTTTCATTTTGTTTTCTTTCATACTATAATTTTCGAAGTAATTATCATCCAAAAGGAGTCACAAAATGATAAACGTAAAAGATATATTATCCCTAGAGTATTACAAAAAAACTTCTTTTACCGGAAGTGACCTCGCCATGCGTTTCAAGATTGAAAAATATGAGGAAGATGATTCCAAATATCTTAAAGTCTGGCACTGGAAAGGCCCTTATGCTTTTGATTCCACCCCTGACGATCAAAAGACAACTTCGCTTTTCCCTTTTGAAACTGAAAGTCTCGACAAGATAACCGATTATCTCAACGAATCATCCAAGTCATACAATGACGACCTTTAAGGCTTAATCAGCTATAACCTGATTTCTTCCGGTCTCTTTTGCAGTGTAAAGATTCTCGTCAGCTTTTTTGAGTATCTCATCGACCGTCGCGCCCTTTTTGGACTCGGTTATTCCGAAGCTCATTGTGACTTTGAGCACTTTTTTGTTGTATTTCACATCCATTGCTCTGATCTCATCGAGTGTATCCCAGAGTACCTGTGTCGATTTTTCCAAACCTACCATGTCGAATACAAACAAGAATTCCTCGCCACCCCATCTTGCGACGAATCCGTATCCTTTCATGTGTTTTTTCAGGACGGCCGCAACGCTTTTCAGTACTTCGTCTCCTGCGTCATGTCCGTATGTATCATTGAATTTTTTGAAGAAATCGATATCTCCTATTGCCAGGCAAAACTCAGCTTCAGCCGAATTCTTCGCGAGACTCTTGAGCTTGTTGTCGGCATATCTTCTGTTGTTTATTTTGGTGAGCGCATCGTACTCAACGAGAAGTCTTAAGGATCTCTGCATTGTTCTACCGCTCGATGCAAGTTCGCCAAGTTCATCATCCGCGTCAAAATATGACGCAGGTATATCTGTGTCAAAACGTCCTCCCGCAAGAGAAGTTATGAATTTTTGTATGGTAAGAATTCTGTCAACCATCGTAGTTGCAAATCGCAACGCGATAATGATTATAACCAAAGATGATATTACAAAGATGACGATTACCGGGAGAAGAATCTCTTTTATGGAAGCGTAAACCATAATCTCCGGTCGAAATACAGCTACCATTCCAAAGACTGTTCCATCCTCCCAGATTATCGGCTCAAAATATGCATAATATGACTGGTCCTGGATTGTCACATTCGTATAAAACTTTGACTCCCCTGTATCCAGAACGTCCCTCTGTACAACGGAAGATATCTCGTTTAATAGTGCTCTCTCCCCTTTTGAATCGGTCAAAGTAGTAAGCACCGAAAGTCCTCTCGCATAGATGGTAAAATCATCTCCGAAGTTCTCCTGCATGGCATCTAAAAGGTCATACTCGGTAGTGATATCGTAGGTTCCCTTGTATACCTTCACCCCATTGTCTCCGATTCTCTCCACGGAAAACTCCCCCGGATATAAGCTGTCATATCTGTCCAATATGTATTTGCACTGTTTTTCCATATTTATCTCAATCTGATGTTCCAAGGTTGTTCTGATGCTGTTTGAAGCAACTATACCCATGAGAACCGCCAGAACGATCAGCGGCAAACTGACCATAAGAAATACTTTTCCCTTGAGACTCTTTATAAAACTCTTCATTGCAAATCCCTCATTTTTATGAACGTTTTATGCTTCTGCTATTGCCTCTATCTCGCAGAGTACCCCTTTTGGAATATCCTTTACGGCAACGCAGCTTCTCGCAGGCTTTCCGGTAAAATATTTGCCGTACACTTCGTTGAACGCCGCAAAATCTGCGATATCTGCAAGGAAACAGGTTGTCTTTACAACTTTTTCAAGGCTTGTTCCGGCCTCCTCCATTATCGCTTTCACATTCTCACAGCTCTGTTTTGCCTGTGCTGTTATTCCTTCCGGTACCTCCCCTGTAGCAGGGTTTACCGGTATCTGTCCCGAACAAAATACCATTCCGTTTACTTTTATAGCCTGTGAATACGGTCCGATCGCTGCCGGTGCCTTTTCTGTGCTTACATAATTCATTTCCCAATCCTCCTATAATAATGTCCGCAATTCTTTTTTCTTCTTGCTCCTAATGCAATTGTTTGGATTTCTTTTTTTGCATTCAATTGTACAAATTTGTACAAAAATATAATTTTATAGTACCACATTCCTAGTTTTTTTCAACAAAACCCTTCGTTTTTTTATGTTCTTGTGATATATTGTTTTGGGCTGATTTACAGCCGTTAAAGGGAGTGAATATATGAGTTTTAAAAGAGTGGGCATCTTTTTGCCTATAATCATCTGTTTCTTGTTGATAATTTTTTCTCCGCTTGCGGTGAGCGCAACATCTCTGCCGACAATCAACTCAAGCGGAAATACATATTATGTTTCCACTGACGGATCCAATTCCAACAAGGGTACAAAAGCAAAGCCATTCAAAACCATTTCTTATGGAATCAAAAAACTGAAGGCCGGCGACACCCTCTACATCAGAAAGGGTACTTACAAAGAAAAACTAAACATCAAGAAGAAGGGCAAAAGCAACAAATACATCACAATCTCTTCGTATAAAAAGGAGAAGGTTGTGATCTCCGGGAAAGGGAAGTCATCCCCTACCCTTATGTCCATAAAAAACAGTTCCTACGTGTATGTGAACGGGCTCACTTTTACGGATGCCACCGGGGCTGACTCCTGTGGTATATATGTCGGAAATGCTTCTCACCACATTGTTTTATCCAAAAATACAATAAAGGATATTGACTGCGGAAGTTCGGGAACTTCAAGTCAGGATTGTGCAAACGGTATCCTTATCTACGGTTCCTCATCAAAATCCATCCATGATGTATGGGTTTACAAGAACGAGATTTACGATCTGAACACAGGTTGGGCAGAAGCCCTCTCCGTCACAGCAAACTGCAGAAAGATCAATGTTCTTTCAAATACCGTCAAAAATATTACAAATATCGGCATAGATTTTTCCGGAAACTACGGTTACTGCAAAACCGCATCCAAGGATTTTCCGACGGACTGCGTGATTGCAAACAATACTGTCACCAAGTGTGTTTCTCCGTATGCAACCTCTTACGGAATCTATGTTGATGGCGGTCAGGACATAACCGTAAAAAACAACACCGTGTCAAAATGCAGCGGAGGTATTGAGATTGGTGCCGAGCAAAAGCCAAAGAAGGATGCTTATTCGACCGGTAGCATCACAGTGAAAAACAACACCGTAAAATACAACAAGGAATGTGGCATATCAATCGGAGGCTACCAAAAGAATCTCGGTTGGGTTAAGAATGTCACCGTCACAGGAAACAAGTTCACAAACAACGGCAAGAACGATTCAATGATCACCTTGTCCAAGTGTAAAAACATTACTTTTAGAGGCAACACATTCAAGAACACCTCAGGTGAATGTTCCCTTATCTATTCCGAATTTGCTTCTAAATATACGAAAAATATCACCTGGAAAAATAATAAGTTTATAGCACCTCAAAAAAAGAATAATATATACATAATGTATCTCGGCAAAGAATACGGTTCTTTTGCGAAATGGCTTAAGGTTGTCGGTTCAAGCGCCGCCACCTACAAGAAATACTAATTTGTGGTTTGTTTTATTTAATCTTGCTTTGATGGGTTGGTTTTATTAAGGTTTGGAGGTTTTATTTTGATAGCAAATTATCACACTCACACAGCTCGTTGCGGTCATGCGACAGGCACTGAAGAAGAATATATAAAGGCTGCCATTGGAAGTGGTATTAAGATACTTGGTTTTTCGGATCACGTTCCTTATCCTTTTGATGACGGTTTTGTTTCTACCGTAAGAATGCGTGTCGATCAAACCGAAGATTATGTCAACACTTTAGTTTCACTACGTGAAAAGTACAAGGACAAAATAAAGATATACATTGGTTATGAGACTGAATATTTCAGAAATCTTTTTTCTGCCTGTCTGGACAATCTTTTAAAATACGAGCTCGACTATCTCATACTTGGCCAGCATTACCGTGAATCTGAGAGTCTTTATCCATACAACGGCTCTCCCACAGAGGATATCGATGATGTAAAAATCTATGTAAGCGAATGTATCGAAGCTCTTGAAACCGGTAAATTTTTGTATATCGCCCATCCTGATCTGATCAATTATGTCGGTAGCAAGACTTCGGAATACAAAACTTGTATGAATGAACTTTGCGTCGCCGCCAAATCCTTGGATATTCCGCTTGAGTGGAACATTCTCGGCATGAAAGGCAATCGCAATTATCCGAGCGATACTTTCTTCGAGCTTGCCGCAAAAAACGACAACAAGATAATCCTCGGTGTTGATGCCCATTCGGCAGATGCGCTTTCCGATACGGCATCATTTGAGGAGGCAAAACGACGTGTGAATGCTTTCGGCCTATCCATTACTGATTCGCTTGATTTGTAATTGCTGTGGTTTTTACTATTTCTTTCGACTACAGGTCTGATCGGTTTATTTGATTTGACCGTATATATTTTTTCAACATATCGGAGATTTTATGAAAAATATAAAAAAACGCTGTGTGATAGTTGGCGGTGCTGATATCAACAATTATCCGCTTATCAAAGGAAAACTAAAGGACGATGACTTTGTCATATATTGTGACAGTGGTCTTAGGCACATGAACGAACTTTCCGTACTGCCGAATCTTATCGTCGGTGACTTTGATTCTCACGAGAATCCTCACATGGACGTCGAAACAATTGTCCTTCCTTGCGAAAAGGATGACACTGACACAGTTTATGCTGTAAAAGAAGCCGTCAAAAGAGGCTATGATGATTTTCTTCTCATAGGTGTAATCGGCGCAAGATTGGATCATACCATCGGAAATATCTCCATCCTTCTTTTCCTTGATTCCATTGGGAAAACCGGTTGCATTATAGATGATTTTTCTGAGATGGAGATTGTAAAAGACAAACCTGTATTTATCGAGGATTCGTTTTCTTTTTTCTCGCTTTTGAATATCACAGGTATCGCAAAAGACATTACCATAAAAGATGCGAAATATCCATTGGACGGTACAGCCGAGATAACCTCGGAGTATCAGTACGGTGTCAGCAACGAGGTAATCCCGGGAAAGAGAGCATCCGTTTCCGT
>JAILHT010000059.1 GCA_024695665.1 Lachnospiraceae bacterium | reverse complement strand
TCGGTGTCATCGCACAGTTCGGCGGACAGACACCTCTCAATCTCGCCGCAAAGCTCAAGGAGAACGGTGTGAATATACTCGGTACCTCCCCTGAGATCATCGACCTCGCAGAGGACAGAGATATGTTCAGAGCTATGATGGACAAGCTTGAGATTCCTATGCCTGAGGCCGGAATGGCAACAACAGTCGATGAAGCGATAAAAATCGCAAACAGTATCGGCTATCCTGTAATGGTTCGCCCATCATATGTTCTCGGAGGACGAGGAATGGAGGTCGTATATGACGACGAATCCATGTCAGACTACATGAAGGCCGCTGTCGGTGTCACACCTGACCGCCCTATTCTTATCGATAGATTTTTGAATAATGCACTCGAGTGCGAGTCGGATGCAATAAGTGACGGAACACATGCCTTCGTCCCTTGCGTGATGGAGCATATCGAGCTCGCCGGAGTTCATTCGGGAGACTCGGCTTGCATCATTCCTTCCGTACATATAACAGAAGAAAACTTAAATACCATAAAGACCTACACAAAAAAGATTGCCGAGGAGATGCATGTTGAAGGTCTTATGAACATGCAGTATGCAATAGAAAACGGAAAAGTATACGTTCTCGAGGCAAATCCAAGAGCTTCGCGTACCGTCCCTCTCGTATCAAAAGTATGCAACGTGCAGATGGTTCGTATAGCTACCGACATAATCACAAGAGATATAACAGGAAGACCTTCTCCGGTACCTGCTATGGAAGAAAAGAAGATCCCTTACTACGGAGTTAAAGAAGCTGCATTCCCGTTCAATATGTTCCAGGAGGTTGATCCTGTACTGGGACCTGAGATGAGATCGACCGGCGAGGTACTCGGACTTTCAAAATCATACGGGGAGGCCTTCTACAAGGCCGAGGAAGGTGTCGGACAAAAGCTTCCTCTCGAGGGCACCGTTCTCATATCGGTAAACAAGAAGGACAAAGCTGAGGTTGTTGAGATTGCAAAAGCTTTCAAGGAGGATGGTTTCAATATTCTCTCCACAGGTGAGACCTACAAACTCATCAGCGAAGCCGGTATAGCCACCACTCAGATAAAGAAGCTCTACGAGGGACGTCCTAACATCTTAGATGCAATCACAAACGGCGAGATCGATCTTATTGTCAACTCACCGATAGGAAAAGATTCTGTTCATGATGACAGCTATTTAAGAAAGGCCGCAATAAAGAACAAGATTCCATATATGACAACCATTGCTGCCGCAAGAGCTACCGCTGCCGGGATCAAATATCTAAAAAACAATCCACAGAGTGAGCTTGTATCAATCCAGGATCTTCACAGACAAATAAAATAGAAAAAACGGGATATCCTTAATCATCAAGGATATCCCGTATTTTTTTTCTTAAATTTTAATTGTTCTTATTCTCCGAGTTTTTCTTTTCCACCCATGTATGGTCTTAAAGCTACAGGGATTGATACGCTTCCGTCGGCATTCAGGTTGTTCTCAAGGAATGCGATAAGCATTCTAGGCGGAGCGACAACAGTATTGTTTAATGTATGTGCAAAATACTTGTTTCCGTCTTTGTCTTTTACTCTGATCTTGAGTCTTCTTGCCTGTGCATCTCCGAGGTTTGAACAGCTTCCTACCTCAAAGTATTTCTGCTGTCTAGGTGACCATGCTTCGACATCACAGCTCTTCACCTTGAGATCTGCGAGGTCTCCAGAACAACACTCGAGTGTTCTTACTGGAATGTCAAGGCTTCTGAAGAGGTCTACAGTGTTCTGCCAAAGTTTGTCATACCACATCTTTGACTCCTCAGGCTTGCAGACAACTATCATCTCCTGCTTCTCAAACTGGTGGATTCTGTATACTCCACGCTCCTCAATACCGTGCGCACCCTTCTCTTTTCTGAAACATGGAGAGTAACTTGTAAGAGTGTATGGGAGCTTCTCTTCGTCATTTATCGTATCGATGAATTTTCCAATCATTGAATGCTCGGATGTTCCGATAAGGAAGAGGTCCTCTCCCTCGATCTTGTACATCATGGCATCCATCTCGTCAAAGCTCATTACGCCTGTTACAACATTGCTTCTTATCATGAAAGGAGGAATAACATATGTAAATCCTCTGTCTATCATGAAATCTCTTGCATAAGAGATAACCGCAGAATGAAGTCTTGCGATATCTCCCATGAGATAATAGAATCCGTTTCCTGCCACTTTGCCGGCGGCATCAAGATCGATTCCGTTGAATTTTTCCATTATCTCGGTGTGATAAGGAACCTCAAAATCAGGAACAACCGGATCGCCGTATTTCTGTATCTCGACGTTGCAGCTGTCATCTTTTCCGATAGGAACCGAAGGATCGATGATGTTCGGAATAACCATCATTCTCTTTGTAATCTCCTCAGAAAGTTCTCTCTCCGAAGCCTCAAGTTCCTCAAGTCTCTTTGCGTCCTTGGCAACCTGCTCTTTTACAGCCTCGGCCTCCTCTTTCTTGCCCTGAGCCATAAGCGCTCCGATCTGCTTTGAGATCTTGTTCTTATTTGCCCTCAAGCTGTCGGCTTCCTGCTTTGCAGCTCTGCTCTTCGCATCGAGTTCTATAACCTCGTCAACGAGAGGAAGCTTATGATCCTCAAACTTCTTCTTAATATTTTCCTTTACCACATCCGGGTTTTCACGTAAAAACTTAAGATCTAACATGATTACTTCTCTCCTGTTTCTTATATATTGCACTTACCGCGCATAATTTTTAAAGCATTCTGTTTATCAGATAAAGACATTTTACGACGAAATTGTCTAGTCCTCTCTGTCTGTATATCTTGTTTGTCGCAACGAGTTTCAGTCGACTTCCCATATTCTTTCTTGAATCAAGCAAAAGATCCACAAGTGCATCCTTTTCCTTATTGTCCCTGTAGAGACGCTTGAAATCCTCGAGCTGTCTTCCGAGTTTTCCCTTGCTCTTCTTTAGATACTCCCACTTGTTTCTTATCATCACAAGCGCACTTCTGCTCGCGCCGAGCTTGTTTCCGCCGTGCTGTCTGTAATATATATATGCATTCTCATCAAAGACAACCGTTCCTATGTAGGATGCCACAAGATATGCCCACCAGTCATGCCATATTGCATGATCCGGCATATGTGTCTTGATATTGTCGACTAATGCTTTGTTCATAACACAGGTACAACCCGTACAGATTGTCTCTATAAGTGCATTTCCAAAGCCTGCCGTATATGAAGGCATATTGCTGTTGTCGAGTGGATTGAGCTTCCCGTCAGTAAGAATCTGATTGCTGCAATAAAGCGCAGGGCCATCGATTCTCTCAAGTTTCTTTACAGCCTTCTCAAGTTTTTCCGGAAGCCAGTAATCATCCTGATCCGAAAAAGCGACATAGTCTGCATCACTTTTTGCAACGAGGCTCAAAAAACTCTTTGTAAGTCCTATATTCTGCTCGGCAAAAACCGTGAGGTTCGAATGAGTCTTCTTGTACTCTTCAAGAAGCTCCACCGTGTTGTCCTTCGAACCGTCGTCCCTTACAAGAACTTCTACATTCGGATAAGTCTGGGCAAATATGCTGTCCAGCTGTTCTATAATATACTTTTTGCCGTTGTACGCAGACATGAGAACCTGCAGTCTTTTAGCCATGTTAACTCTCCGTTTTTTCTGTCAATTCTATCTGTAAAATATTTTATCAATTCATTTTGATGTCAACAGGTTTGATTATATCCACTGTTTGCGCCTCGGTCAACCCATAAAGCCCTATTCGAGCACAAGCGAATTCGGTGCCGTCTCAAACGAGAACACCGCCGCACCCAAGGTTTTCCTCATCAAAATACGATTTTCAACCGTGCTGTAATCATCTGAAGTATTTGCCATAACCCAGTCCGGTGCATCAAAAAGTGCAACCGACGGAGCACACATAGTATAAAAATCCGCCTTTAAGCCACCGTTTCCGTGATGTCCCATCTGCAGGTAATCACACTTCAGATCCTCGCTGTATTCCTCAAGGAGATAGTCGCTCATCGCCTTTCCGACATCCGAGCAAAACAGCATCGACTGCGTCTTGTTTTCTATCATGAACATCATTGAACCGTCATTCAAAAGATCGTCCGAGAGCTCATCAACGTACTCATCGTACGCGTTGTAAACAGTGAGAGTCAGTCCCTCGAAATCGAGGACATCCCCTTTGTGAACATAGTTTAGATTTTCGACATCGAGCGACAGAAACTCTCTGTACACCTCTGTCGAATCCCACGGAGCCTCCTCGTCTATAAGATCCGGATCAGCCATATCAACAGTGTATACCTGATCTATCTCTATTCCATCCGGGTTTTCATATATGGCATTGAATACGGATATGTGATCGTCGTGAGGATGAGTTATAATCCATGCATCGACCTCATTTCCGAACATGTCGAGCTCGTATCTCACGCTCTCCTCGTAATCGGGCGTTCCGCCGTCAACCATTATGATATATCCGTCTATATTCTGTATCAGATAGCACATAAGCTGTCTTCCGTCGTACTCACCAAACTGAGTGACTAACCATGTTTCGCTATAATCCTTGTCAAGTCTGTAGACAGCATTCTCTCCTGCCTCACCGACCACGGAAAAACCTGCCGCGACAAGTTTTGCCTTATTCTCATCCGAATTGGAATAAACAACATACGGAATACCCCATCTTTGCATATAAAAACCGAGGCGATTTGCATCTAGACTGTCAGCCGCCATCACATCATACAACTGTTTCGCCCTATCATCCATGCTCTCCGCACGGGTTGCATTTCTTCCGTAAGGCATCTTTATGTTTGCGTCATACACTCTTATCTCGCTGACAAGATCATTGCAGACAACAGCCTCCGTATCGAAACCTTTGTCGGCCGCATCGCCCTCTATGATCGTGCATACCGCAAGTGTCTCAGAACTCAGTTTGTGCATGTTCAATCTGTCGAAGTAAAAATTGCCGTTTGCTATTAGATTTCCGGCACTTGAAACAACAAATACGCTTATCACAAGGACCGCTATTTTTTTTAGCGCTCCCTCCGCTTCCGTCACTATACCGGTGAAAACATAGGCCAGTATAATCTCGACCGGGAGAAGCCAGAACATTCTCCAATAGACATCGTAGCCTATCATTATATTTCCTATGATATAGGCTGTAACAGGCAAAAAATATACTATCAAAAATATAAAAGTGTACCCTGCGAAGGTTTTTTCAGGAAGCGATGAATCTTTTTTGTACTTATATATAAGATAGATTATCGCCATGGCAAACAATGCAGGTATTCCCGATGTCCCAAAATATGTATTCAGTTTGTCAATCGCATTTCCCAATGCAAGTTCCATATAGTAAACCTCTGTCTATCTGATAAAAACGTATATTATTGCCAAAATCAAATTCGGAATGCATGCCAAAACGACAGGTATGATATCCCACACCTTTTTTGTGATGAAAAAATGCACCAGCCAACCTATTGCAACCGCCAAAGGTCCAAGTAAGATACCCATGGATGATGCATAGCAACAGGCCAACATTATCGGACACAACCACAGGATATCTTTTGCCGTTATCTTCTCTCTCGCCTTTGCCAGGATAAACTCCATAATAAGCGGTATTAGAATCGATGCGAGCAAGGCCTTTCCCTGCCATATTCTGGTTAAGAAAAACACGCCAGTGGTTCTGGTACTTATTCCGGAAAATTCAAAGATCAATGCTATAAAAAAGAGAAAGAAACCAATCTTGTTCATATCATCTTTAAACAGCCTCTTTGCGATATAAAAATAAACAATATAAGCGAATGCCACAAAAAATACCGGTATAAGAGTATGCGCTATTACCGCAATATGAACCCCGCTTATTTTTCCAAGCATAGAATAAAGAAGTGAAAACGGTGAGAGCACATATCTGGCCGGAAAAGAGTCATACATATCTCCCGTGTACGGATTGTACTTAAAGAGTGTATTCGTCGCATTTGCGGTCGTTGCCGTAGCAAGATAAAATGCGTCATCATCGTCCGAGGTCATCTTTAGGAAATAAGTTCCCATCTGAATGGCGATAAGCACTCCTGCAAGAAGCCACATTATATTTACGTTTTTTAGAATATCAAAAGTTCCGGTGACATATTTTAACAGACTGTCCTTTTCTTTAAGTGTTCCGGCAACTATTATAATCGCCAAAACAACGCCCGCAATGATTGTGAGCGTCGTCAGACTCGCCTCAAAGTATATCGCCGGTAGCGATACAACTTCAAGGACGGCAAATATACTTATCCATCCGTTTATATATGTTCTCCCCAACGTCTTTTCGTCATTCTTCAAAGAATTCAAAAAAAGACCTGTCAAAAGAGGAACAATCACCAAAAGAAAAATTAATATGATGTATCTCATTCTTCTTCCCCAGTAAAAGCCGTGTCTGCAGTATTGTCAGTTTCCGAAATACGAATCTATTCCGTCTGCCATTCCAACGGCAAGCTTGTATTGATAGTCGGCATTGTTGAGGTTTGCATCCTCGGTTGGATTTGTCATAAATCCCATCTCAACAATTGTAACCGGCACCGTGCTCCAGTTTATTCCGGACATGTTGTCAACCTCAGAAACACCTTTGTTTATCGCTCCTGTCGCATTGCAAAGTCCGTTTACAACCGCCTCGGAGAGTCTTCTTGAGTCGCTGTAAAGATATCCGTTGTAAGGGTTTGATGATGTCATGCACATTGTGAGTGCTCCGCTTACACTCGAATCGTTCACTCCATTTCCGTGCAGTCTTATGAAAGCCTCCGCTCCGGCATTTGTCGCTATCGCGGCTCGCTCGGCATTGCTGATATTCACATCATTTGTCTCTCTGACCATAACTACAGTGTAACCTCTTGATGTCAGTTCATCCCTAAGCTTAAGTCCCACATTTAGAGTCATCTGATACTCCGGGATACCTGTTGATACTCCGGTAGTTCCGCTTGCAACCTTTGCCTTGGTCTCTGACGCTACCGGACCTATAGGCTCCTGCTCGCTATTTCCCTGTGCCTGATGTCCCGGATCGATACATATAATGTGTCCTCCTGTTGTGGTTGCTGTTGCAGTCTCAGCTGTGGCTGTCTCTGTAACTGCTATCTCCGTCCCACTCTCAGCCTCTGTCCCTGCTGTGACTTTGGTCTCTGTCTCGACTTCTGTTTCGGTTTCCGTTTCAGTTTCGGTCTCTGTTTCAACTTCTGTTTCAGTTTCAGTTTCTGTTTCGGTTTCGGTCTCTATCTCAACTTCTGTTTCAGTTTCTGTTTCGGTTTCAGTTTCGATTTCAGTTTCAGTTTCAATTTCAGTCTCTACTTCTGTCACTGCTTCTGTTTTTGTATTTTCGCCTCCACAGGCAGTGGCACCCGTAAGTACGAGTGCCATTCCTGCTAAAAGCAAATATTTTTTTATTTTACTGATCATATATTAGTATGCTTTCATTTTTTTGATCAACGTCATAAGCTTGGTTCCGTATGTGATATCGGTTGCCCAGCTTCCGTTTCCGAGCTGTTCTACAACGGTTGCGGTTCCTCTTCTTGCGCCGTTTCCGTCAGATCCAAATGCGATATAGAATCTAGGATCTACACATGTTCCGTTCAATGCCTCTGTCGAAGCATATCCTTTCATATGTTGTACCTGAGCTCTTATTCCTGTTGCAACATCAGTAAATGTTGCCCCTGATGCTCCGTCATCTGTAGCGCCAAGTCCACCGAAGTTGCACTGTGAAGCGCTGACCTGTCCTCCAAACTGAAGGTATCCGGTCTCAAGACAAACCTGTGCAAAGATAACTTCCGCCTTGACTCCCTCGGCTTCGCATTCATCTATTACTATCTGGCAGAATGCATCGAGTGTCGCCGCACCCTTACTGCTGTATGTGGATGAAGGATAGCTATATCCGGAATCATTGAAAAGAGAAATCATCTGTGCTTTGGTCACTGAGGTTGTTCCCATAATCTTGTATCCTGCAATAAGGCTGTATATAACAGATGCTGTTCCATAGCACTTTCCACTGGATACGGTCGCATACGGTTTTACCTTGTAATAATAGGTCTTATTTGTCGTAAGTCCGGTATCCACACAGCTTGCAGTATTTGAGGTGACTGTCTTAACCTTTGAATATGTTCCGTTCCTACTTGTGCTTCTGTATACAACATAACCTGAAGCATTGCTTATCTTTGACCAGGTGAGCTTTATGCTTCCGTCTGTCACATAGGTATATCCACTTATTGTAGTTGCCTTTAACGTAACTGCCGCACTGGCCGAAGACTTGCTTGATACCTTACCGTCACAGTATGACTGAATCTTGTAATAGTATGTTTTTCCACTCTTTACACTGGTATCGCTATACTTAACGGTACTGTTTTTCTTGATAGTTTTTATCTTCGTGTAAGTACCACTCTTGCTTGTGCTTCTGTAAATATAATATCCATCGGCATTTGAATCTTTTTCCCACTTGAGTACTACCTTTGTAGTTGATGAAGACAATGTGCTTGTAAATGACGGTTTAACAAGAGTCTTTCCGGCTTTTGCGCTTCCCGGCTGTCCATAGCACTTCTCACCATCTATCTTTCTTATGACAACTATCCTGTAATAATACTTCATACCTTCCTTAGGAACGGTATCCGTATATGTTGTCACATTTGTCTTTACTGTTCCGACTACCTCGTATGTTCCGTTCTTCTTTGTGGAACGCAAAATCTGGTATCCATTGTTTCCGGTAGCCTTTGCCCACTTAATCTTAAGCTTTGTACTTGATTTTCCGGTGATCGATGTGATCTTTACCTCATCTATTGCCTTTCCTCTTGCATAACTTGACTTACTGCTGGTCGATGTGGATGAAACAGCAACGACCTTGTAGTAATAGTACTTGTCTGTTGTAAGTCCTGTATCGGTGTAGGAAAGCTTGCTGGATTTTACGGTCTTTATCTTCTTGTAAGTTCCACTCTTACTTGTGCTTCTGTAAATAATATACTTTGTGGCATTTTCAATTTTGCCCCATGTAACTTTTACAGATGTGTCAGATACACTCTCAACCGATTTTATCGAAGGTTTCTTCAAGGTTGTCACCGACTTAATCGAGCTGTAGGAAGAATAGCCTGTGCCGTAATCTGTCTTCTTTATTGCTCTTATCTTGTAATAATATGTCTTTCCTCCTGTGAGCGATGAGTCTGTATAGCTGGTATTCGACTTTCCGCTCAAAGTCTTTACGAGCTTGTAGGTGCCGGTCTTGCTTGTGCTTCTGTATACCTTATATCCGGTCGCCTTGCTTATTTCGCCCCACTTTATTGTTGCCTTAGAACTTGATGTCGATTTTATGGAAGAAATCTTTGGCTTTGCCATAGTATAAGCACTTCTTACTGTACTTGCAGATCCCTTTCCTGTTGTGGAGCCGCTTGTCACATAAGCATAAATCTTATAGTAATAGGTCTTTTTCTTGCTGAGTCCCGTATCACTGTACTTAACTGTCGAGCCACTGCTTATGGTTGCAATCTTCTTGTAGGTTCCGCTCTTACTTGAGCTTCTGTATACATAGTAACCATCCGCTCCGCTTACCTTCTTCCACTTGAGGCTTACTGTAGTACTGTCTGAGCAGACAGCCTTGGTAATCTTAGGTGTTGAGACGGTTTTTCCGGATACTACAGCTGAATATGAACCGTAGTTGTTTACGGAGTCAACCGTAGTATATGCTCTTACCTTAAAATAATATGTTGTATTGTTCTTTGGCACCGTCACAATTACAGATGTCGTACTTTTTGAAGTAACTGTTGCAACTTGCGAATAATTTCCGCTCTTTGAGGTTGCCATATATACCTTATATCCTGTCGCAAGGCTTGCCTTACTCCAGGTAACTTTTACCTTCTTTGATGCACTTGGAACAACGCTGCTTATAGTGACATCACTTGGCACCTTGACCTTTTCGCTCGATGATAAGCTGCTTGTCGAACTGCTCGTGTATGAACAGATCTTGTAATAATAAGTGGTTCCAGGGGATACTGTCGTATCCTGATAATAGGTGGTGTAATAGCCTTTTATAGTTGCTATCTTCTTGTAATCACTGTCGCCCTTTTTCTTTCTGTAAAGCTTGTATCCCGTAACTCCGTTTACTGAATCCCAATATACATTTACGGTATTTCCGTCTGTTGCAACCGCCTTGTTTATCGCAAGTCCTTTTGTAAGTCCGTAATACTCGGCGATTCCCGTCGCATCCGCAACACCCAAAGCCTTAAGTCCGCTCTCAGTGCTGAGATAAGTTGCGACATCGGATGCATTTGACATATATGCATGCTCAACTATTATTCCGGTAAAGCCCTGCTCTTTTGCATATCTTATGATTGCATAATAATCTGCGGTACTACCGTCTGAATATGTATAAGAAGTTGAATTTTTTGTTGTTATAAATCTTCCGTTGAGTCCTATCGAAGTAAGCTTTGCAAGTATCTTTGTCGCAAGAGCACTACCTATTGTGCTTACTGTCGAGTTGTAATTTGCATTCGGATAGTAAATCTCCGCGCCCGAAGCTGAGGTGCTGGAAGCCCAGTTGCAATGAATGCTGACTATGACATCAGCGCCTACGCTTTTTGCATATGTGACTCTGTCCGCAAGAGATACATAGGTATCTGTCGTTCTTGTCATATATACAGTCACACCGCTGTACTCCTCGAGTTCAGCCTTGCAATAGTTTGCAATCTTTAAATTTACATTTTTCTCATAAAGCCCACTTGAGCTTGATGTACCCGTATCTGTTCCACCGTGACCGGGATCTAACACAACAACAACATTGTTTGCACCTGCCGCATCGATTGTGCCGTCGGTTGTCACTTTCTCGGCTCCTGCGGAATCAAGTGCCTCTGATATTGTTGTATCGAGTGTATTTCCCTCTGCATCTGTAAGAACTATATCTACATCTGCATCATCGGTCTCATCCTCGAGAAGAACGTCATCAGGATCCGTCTCAACTTCAGTATCGACACCGAAAGCCGCCTCAATACCGATGTCGGAAAAATCGACGCTCGCTTTTCCTTCCTCCACGGTATAAGTCAGGCTGTCGAGAACATACTCTCCGGCTTCGCTGAAGGTATCCTCAAATCTCACTGTCGCGTCATAAAAATCATCTGCTTTCACCTTGTAGGTTTCACCTGTTGTCGTATTCTTGATTTTTAATGTAGCAGACTCTATCTCGGTACCGTCATCTCCGATACCGATTATTATTTCTTCGCTATCTCCTGCGCTTATTGAAGCCTCATTTACAATAACATAATTGACAAGAGCCTCTATCTCGGTTTCCGTCTCAGTCTCAGTCTCTGTTTCTGTCTCGGTTTCCGTCTCTGTTTCTGTCTCTGTTTCTGTCTCTGTTTCTGTCTCTGTTTCTGTCTCTGTTTCTGTCTCTGTTTCTGTCTCTGTTTCTGTCTCTGTTTCTGTCTCCGTTGTGACTTCTGTTTCCGTCTCTGTCTCCGTTGTGGCTTCTGTTTCCGCCTCCGTCTCCGTTGTAGCTTCTGTTTCCGTCTCTGTCTCTGTCTCGGTAGCCACCTCGGTCTCTGTTGCAACTTCTGTTTCTGTCTCTGTAGTTGCCTCTGTCTCCGCTTCTGTTGTAACTTCGGTTTCTGTCTCTGTGGTAACTTCTGTCTCCGTTTCCGTGACTGCTTCAGTCGCCTCAGATTCTTCCTCAGTCTCAGAAGTGTCCGTGAGGACAACAGTATTGTCCGTGGTTGTTGCATAGATATCCGTAGGGATACCTGTGACAATCATTGATGCCGCTAAAAGCATCGCCAATAATCTCTTCATTTCTATCTCTCCCCTTCCGGCTGTTTACGATTCTTCGTGCCTATTTATGTATCAGTGTTCCAGTAAAACCATCCATGGCTTCTCTTGATTTATCAAGTTTTGTTATGAGTACATTTCTCACAGCCGAGTCCCCGATAAATGATAATGATGCCTGTATCTTCGGCAGCATCGTGCCATCTTCAAACTGGCCGTCTTCCATGTATTCCATCGCTTTTTCAACTGACATTCTCTCTATCGGTTGCTCATTCTCCTGTCCAAAATTGAGGCAAACTTTCTCCACGCTTGTCAGAATCACAAGCATATCCGCATCGACAAGCTCGGCGAGCTTTCCTGCTGCCAAATCCTTCTCGATCACCGCACTTGCGCCTTTGAGTTTGTTGTCCTGTACAAGTACAGGTATTCCTCCTCCACCGCAGGCGATAACTATCTGATCGGCGTCAAGCAATGCTTTTACGGCATCTATCTCAACTATGTCCAAAGGCTTCGGAGCAGCTACTATTCTCTTGTAGCCCCCTTCAACCTGAACGACATGATTTCCCTTTGCCTCCTCAGCATCTGCTTCCTCTTTTGTGAGCACTCTTCCGATCACTTTTGTCGGATGATAAAAAGCATCATCATACGGGTCTGCCGTAACCTGAGTAAGTACAGTCGATACCGGTTTGTATATTCCACGGTTCAAAAGCTCCGTTCTCACAGCATTTTGAAGATCGTATCCTATATATCCCTGGCTCATTGCGGAGCATACCGACATTGGTGTTGCGGTATAATCCGGATGTTCCTTGGCAAATTCAGACATTGCCGCATGTATCATTCCGACCTGCGGTCCGTTGCTATGAGTTATAACAACCTGGTAATCCTCCTCTATGAGATCCGCTACCGCTCTTGCAGTGCGCACCGTAGCTTCCTTCTGCTTTGGAAGAGTTGTCCCGAGCGCATCATGTCCGAGAGCTACGACTATTCTTTTTTTTCTCATAAACAGCTCCTTCTATACGTTATTAGTATTGAAAACATTAAATTTTAAAAAAAACACATCATTTTGATTTTAGCACACACTACCTCTTATTCAAAGACTTTAAGCTAAAAATAAGAAATGCTCCTGTTGCAAAGATTATCCATATACCGGGAAAATTCGCATCATATGTTTTTGCTCCCACGGCATCTATGACTTCAACATCGTCCGTTGTCGTGTTCTGTGTGTCTGTACCGCTTCCTGAAGAGCTTCCCGAATCATCATCCGTTGCATCCGAAGTCTCGCTCTCCTCCTCAGACTCCGACTCTTCTTCAGACTCCGACTCTTCTTCAGTCTCCGTCTCGGTCTCGGTTTCCGACTCTTCTTCAGTCTCCGTCTCTTCCTCCTCGACATAACTTGCGAAGGCTTTTATTCTGGCTGAAGCATTGATGTCATTTAGATCACTCCAAGCCCCTGAGGTGTATGCAAAGCTCTGACCACTCTCAGTCACATTCGTAAATTTTATCCATGTTCCGTTCTGACAGGTTGTATCCGCAAAATAATTGATTGCCGTCCCGCTCTTTTTATTTAAGGTTATTACAACCGAAAATTTGTCACCGGCTGAAAGTGTCACCGGATTGTCAAGTTCTATGGTGTAATATCCGGCATAGCTTGTATTTCCTTCCTGCTCCTCCGAAAGCATTGCTGTTCCTGATGTCGGGTCGGTGGTGTCCGTCGGATTCTTATAAATCTGGATGCTGTAATTTACCGCCGTGTCAAAGAGAGCCACAGATACCGCAGACAAGGTCTGATCGCTCTTGCTGTCGGAAGGCACCTCAAACACATTTGCAATCGCCCCGTCACTCTCAACTGTGAAGGTCGTATCTGTCAAATGCATACAATTGTATGCGCTTCCCGTTCCGTCGTACTGATAGTTCAGATTGTAATCACTCGCGCTTACGTAGTCGTAGATATATGCTCTCGCAGTGTTTTGGTTCGAGTTGTACGGGTTTACCGCATTGTCCTCATAGGATATGTAAAAATATCCGTCGTCTCCCCAGGAATCTCCAAAGCTGTTTTTTGCTATCCATGCCCCATCGCCCGATGGCTTGCTCTGCGATATACTGCTACCGGTCGAATTGAAATTGTCTTTAGAATAATTGTCATCCCAACCCACTATGAGCACGGAGTGATTTACCGTATTTCCACTTCCGAACGGTCTGTAATACGAGTATGTCGACTCGTTATAACAATCGGCCGAGGTTGTATTGCTGTAGTACATATTTACAACCGCTCCACCGTACTCTTTTATCATGCTTTTTATTATATCAACGGCATCCGTATCACTAAAGTTTATCCAGTATGAATTCTCAAGTTTTGCAACGGTATCATACAAGGTGTCACAAAGTGCGTCCTCGTCATCCATCGAGGAGAGAGGCGCGATACTCTCATCCGCAAATGATATCCCACTCGCGAGCGAAAAGGTTGTAAATATACAGTTTGAACCAACATTCATATAGTCCAGAGCCGATATATTCTCGTTTTTGTCTCCGGTCAGATTGCCGAGTTCATCATCTGCCATATGATAAAATGCATAGACAAACTGTGCCTCTGACAAATCTGTCTCATCATCCGCGACACTGCCGTCGGGAAGCACCGTCGACTTGAGTGCCAGATTTGCTTCTGCGGCAGCGGTCTGCGCAAACGCCCAGCAAGTATTTCCGCTGTCTGTCTGATCCTTCACATCCGACAGTATTCCAAGTGTTCTCGGATCGTATGAGGAATCTGAGCCGCTCGACTTCACGCTTACATTTGTCTCTGCCTCAACTATCTCTATTGCCGTGTCTTCCTTGTCCTCCTCACCGACACCTATGGCATCAAGTTCGTCTTCGATAGACGGAACACAAAAATCATATGTTCCGGCAGGCATTGTTGGTTCGCTTGCCTTGTCGTTATCTTCTTCTGTTTCTGTCTCAGTTTCTGTCTCCGTCTCAGTTTCGGTCTCGGTCTCTGCCTCGGTCTCACTTTCTGTCTCGATTTCCGTCTCGGTCTCTGCCTCAGTCTCACTTTCGGTCTCGGTTTCCGTCTCGGTCTCTGCCTCAGTCTCACTTTCGGTCTCGGTTTCCGTCTCGGTCTCTGCCTCAGTCTCGCTTTCGGTCTCGGTTTCAGTTTCAGTCTCTGCCTCAGTCTCGCTTTCGATCTCAGTTTCTGTATCTGTTTCTGTCTCGGTAGTATTCTCTGCCTCGGTCTCGGTTTCCGTCTCGGTAGTGGTTTCTGTCTCGGTAGTGGTTTCTGCCTCCTGTTTGGTCGTTCCCTCGGTGGCTTTTACCGGAATATAGAACGCAAAAAGCGATGCCGACAGTGAGAACACTGTCAGTATCGCCATAATTCTTTTTATTTTTTCTTTATGATTGTTTTTACTTTTCATACTACTCTCATTTGCTTCCAAGAGTTACCGAAAATGTCATCTCCTCGTAAGAACCGTTTATCGAACGCTGTACGACAACCTCAACCGTGGTTCCTTTAGCATAATACTGTAACAAGTCTTGGATTTCCTCCATCGCTGTTATACTTCTTCCCGCAAATCCGGTTATGATATCTCCCTGCTGCAAACCGGCTTCCTCCGCTGCGGATCCTGAAACAATTCTCGAAATATATACACCCTGTGGCATGCTGTAGGTGTCTGCGACATCCGATGTGACATCCACTCCGGACACTCCGAGATAACCGGCTTCTGACTCTTCGACCTTCTCTCTCGTCATGAGTTCCTCAAGGATTGAGAGCGCTGTGGCAGATGGAATGGCATATCCCATTCCCTCAACTGCGGTATCAGATGTCTTGACCGAGTTTATTCCGATGACCTCACCGTTTGTATTGAGAAGTGCACCACCACTGTTTCCCGGATTTATTGCTGCATCTGTCTGTATAAGCGAATTTGTCACCGTCGTTCCGGTAGTATCATCGCTTACCGTAACCTCCCTGTCAAGGGCGCTCACAATTCCCGTGGTAACGGACTGTCCATAGCCTAAGGCATTTCCGATTGCTATTACGAACTCACCCTGTTTCAAGTCAGATGAATCAGCAAAAACCGCTGTCCTTATCTTGCCCTTAGTCTCATCTGTTATGCTGTCCATATCCACACTTATTACTGCAAGATCAGTGGAGGAATCTGTTCCTCTCACCTCTGCACTGACCTGTGTATCATCAATAAAGGTAACTGTGAGTGTCTCCGCATTGCTTACAACATGATTGTTTGTCGCAATATATAGTTTTTCATCATCATATCCCATTATTATACCGGAACCTGCGCTCTGGCTCTCATACGACTGGCTTATGCCAAAAAAGTTCTCGTATGTATATGTTCCGATATTGGTGATTGCTACTATGCTGGGCATCGCATTGGCTGCCACATCAGAAACATTTGTAGCTGCCATTATTTCTATCGACTCGCCCTCAGTCTCGCTGTCATCTGAAGAATTTTCCGCTACATCTTCCGTATCGCTTTCCTCGACCAAATCTGTGTCAGAAATCTCGTCCTCCGGCGAAATGCTCTGCACTCTTTCAAGCGTCTGCGACACACCTACAAAAGATGCAATTGCGACACATATCGATACAATGCCTAGAACGACCGCCTTTATAAGTTTTCCGAAAAAGCCATCTTTCTTTCCCGGAGCTTCATTGTTTGCGCCCGTTTCATCCGGGCTTTTGTAGAAATTGTTATATGTATTTCCGTCTCCGGAATTCTCGTTGTTGTTGTAGTTGTTGTAATCCATTAACCACACTCCCTTTCAAAATCATATGCTAATAAGATAACTTTATTTTGTGTTATTTTTGTGAAAAGAAGTATTCTTCCGCAAAAATGGGAGCCCCGAAAATCCGGAACTCCCACCTTAATCTTTTTTGTTTATTCTGTGGTTTCGGAATCATCCTCCACAGTAAGCGGATTGTCCACTCTTGTCGCTGACTCTGTGGTACATCCTGTATAATTCTTAATCTCGTCGCTTATTGACTGAACCGTTGATGACGGTGAGTAATTTGTCTCTCCAAAGAGATACTCATGAAGCTCGGTCACATTAGTCACAAGGTCACAAGGAACTACGAGATCTCCCTTGCTTCCGAAGCTTCCTGTGGTAAGTTCGAACGGCCATCCCTGTGTTCCTGCAAGGTCATAACTTATAGCGCTTGTCGCAAGTGAGATAAGCTCTGTACTTGATATATCAGTGCTTATGTACTCAAGCATAGCATTGATAAGATTGTTCAAGGTTACAAGATCGGATGATTTTACCTTATCAAGCATCTTTGAGAGAACGGTTCTCTGTCTCTCTGTTCTCTTGAAATCGTCTCCTGAGGTGTAACGTACTCGACAGTAAGCGAGTGCCTGAGTGCCGTCTACAGTGTAAGTTCCTCCCGATGTGAGAAGACTTGACGACTTTCCGGTAACCTGCTCAATCTCAGGAATATAGATTGTGTTCATATATTCAATCTCTTCGTCGGTCAAGGTAAGCTCTATACCTCCGAGAAGATCTATTGCCTCAACAACCGCATTAAAATCTACACAAACATAGTCTGTGATTGCAAGATCGAGGTTCTTGTTGAGTGCTGCTATAGCGGACTTAACACCGCTCTTTGAATATGCGGCATTGACCTTCTGATAGCTCGTGTCATAAACATTGAGAAAAGTATCTCTGTATACGGAGAGAATCTTTATCTCCTTTGTGTCATTGTCAATAACAAGAATCATAATACTGTCGGAGTTTCCTCCGTCGTACGATCCGACATCTCTGTTGTCCAGTCCGAAAAGTGCGATACATTTGTATCCGGAGAGAATCTCCTGGGTCTCGGATGTCAGCTCATTTATCTCAGCATCCTCCTCAGTGATATCCTCACCTTTTTCAACTTTTCCAAGTTTTGAATATACAAAAAGTCCCAACAACAAAAGTACAAGTACAAGCAGTTCAATTATGAAGATAATAATCTTTTTGCTTCCGGATTTTTTCTTTTTCTTTTTACTCATATTGATTTTGACCAACTTGCTTGGCCTTCTCCTTTAAAAAATATCAGACAAAAAATACTATATAACTTTTTTTTATGCATGTCAATCCGATGTGTCGTTCCATATTCTGCCGCGTTTAAGTATCTCATTTAGGAAAACGCATCTGTTTTTTACCATCACAGGCAAGCTGTTGTGAGAAAAATCGGAAACATTTTTTTCGTGTCTTCTGTACAAAAGGAGCTTATTTTCAATAAAATATGTGTCACCGTAATGAATATCACACAAGACTCCAATCCACCAGTCATGCATCTCTATATTGTCGGGGATTGGAATGATTTTTTTTGCAACTTCTGAGGTGATAGCCATACAACATCCCATATATCTGTTTTTTATCATATTTTTCAAAAAGCCGCTGCCGCATCCTCTGTACTCAAAGAATGATGGCATTATTGCCTCCGTAAGGTCATGATTCATAACCTTCGCATCATGAACAACGAGATGAGCCCCTCTTTCAAAATAAGGCATAACTGTCAAAACCTTGTCATCGGTCCACACATCATCCTGATCGGCCAGAAATATCACATCCCCGGTCGCATATTTTATGGCATTTCCTATGTTCTGCTTTATGCCAAACCCAGGGCCTTTTACAATCTTTTTTTCCACACCGCAAAAATCCATATTCTCTATGATTTTTATTGTGTCATCGCAGGAGCCGTCGTCGGATATCACTATCTCATCACCGCTTTTCAGATTCTTCAAGATGCTTTCAAGCTGTTCTTTTATATATTTTTCACCGTTGTAGGTGGCCATTGCCACCGAGATTTTTTTGATCATCAGGCCAAAAACACTTTCTCGTAACTGTCGTTTATAAACTCCGTGGAATATGCTTTTTCTATTCTCTGATCGGCCAGTTTGCCATATCTTTTTATCTCTTCATCGTCCAACTTTTCAACATCTTCTATAAGCGATCTTAAACTGCCTTCTTTCTTGTCAAAATAAAGAGCAGCATCCTCGCCGACCTCCCGGTTGAATCCGACATTCAATAACAGATTCAAATCCGTAAGGCAGAGTGCCTCTAGCAGAGACGGGTTCGTTCCTCCGACTTCATGTCCGTGAAGGTAGGCAAAGGCCCTCTCTCTTATCGCGCCGAGAAGTTCCCTGTCATAAACCGTGCCGACAAACTTTATTCTCGCATCCTTCTCAAAATTCGTTGTTGTTTTAAGTTTCTCGTAAAAATCATTCTTTTCAACATTCGTGACTATAACAAGACTCTTTTTTGTATTCGATGCCATAAACTCTCTTATCATTGTCTCGTAATTGTTTTCCGGGACAAATCTTCCGACTATGAGATAATAGCCTTTCTCCGCCACACCGTTTTTATCACACCACGTTGTATACTTTGAGTCATCCGCATTTGACATATCGGTTTTCTTTGCCCCATATGCGATATAGCAGGTCGAAGGAGAGTATTTTTTGTATTCTTCTTTTATGTATTTCTCGATATTTTTCGAGTCACAGATTACAAAATCCGCATTTTTTACCATGAGCTTTTCGGAAAATTTCCAGTATTTTTTTATGGCAAAATTCCACTTTGCCCTAAGCCACTCATGTCCGTCCGGATTCAGATAAACTTTTCCCGACAGCCTTCTCATCTTGTCGTTCAAATATGCCGCAAAAGGCCCTATCCGGCAGGCTAAAATATATATTATCGAATCTTTCAGATTGTGCTTTTTTATGTATTTTAAGCAATAGTTGTAAGCGGCAAGGTCGTACCAGACGGCCTTCGCCGGTCCGATATTCGGAACCTTTATCGTGAAGGTATGTGCGCCATTGTATTCTCCTTCAGCTGCCTTATCACCCATACAAGCAACATGGTATTTTATATCTTTGGATTTTTTCCCTGTGACAAGGTCGTCCACAAAGGTCTCAAAACCTCCGTACGCAGCCGGTATTCCTTTGCTGCCTATAATAAAAACATGTCTCATTGATCCGTCCAGTCCTCATCCTTCATCGAATATGTCTCTTTTGTCTTCACCTTGAGATTTGGTGAATAGCACGGATCATATTCGCATTTCTTTTCCTTTATGCATTCTGCAAAGAGCGTCTTCATGCTGTTTGTCTCATCGGATCTCTCATCCAATGTAATTAATGACGATCTCTTTATTGTCACACTGACTTCCGGGTCTATGACAAATCTTCCGATGTCTCCTGTCAAAATAAAAGAAGCAGCATCGAGATATATCCCGCAAAGTCCTCTTTGACTTAGTTCTTCTCTGATCTTTTTATACTTTAGATAAGCATCTTTTTTCCAAAGCACCACGTTGTGTCTTAAGGCGCTCACATCTTTTGGAATCACGCCATGCAAAAAATAGCCCTTGTATACTGCGGGTATGCCACCGCAAAGGTCTGCTACATTTCCCTTTGCATCATAGGTGACACCGACCGAGATCACATTTCCTCTCTCGTCTATAAGCCTTGGTGCGACTGCAGAAACTCCCACATGAGATAAAAGTTTTTTTAGCTTCTCTTCTGTATCTTCTTCGATCTCAATGATTTCGCCTTCTTTTACAAAAACATATTCCTCGTCACGCATGTTTTCTCTTAGATCATATTCCACATGGTAAACGCCAAGATTTGAAGTTGTTGTAGCTTTTCCAGGTTCTCCCACGGCTTTTAGATAAGCCTCTATCGCCCTGCATCCGGCGTCAAAAGCATAGGATTTGTTCTCGCTGTGCCCGGCTGTAGAACCCTCATGAATTCTCCAGTGGTAGAGAATCTTAGGCACATGTTTTGCGATGGCGCCCTCTTTTAGACATCTCAGCACAAAGTCAAAGTCCTGAGCACCGTCAAAATCGCTGTTGAGTCCGCCTGTCTTTTTTACAAGCTCCTTTGAAAACATCAGAAAATGGCAGAAATAATTGTTTCTGCGTATGAATTCCTCGTTGAAATCAGGTTTGAAATGCGGTCTTGAGTAAGCGTAAGGCTCACCGCTTATCTTGTCCTCGTCAGAATATATTATTGCCTTTTCTCTCTCATCGATATCATACTCCCTTAGTTTTTTCACCATCTCATATAAGGCGTTTAATGTGATGATATCATCGTGATCTATGAGCGCAACAAAATCGCCGGACGCTCTCTCAAACCCCCGGTTGGTATTTTCACTTATTCCCTCATTTGACAAAAGCTTGTGATAAACTATTCTGTCATCGCTATACTCCGTCAATGTTTCTCTGACTATATCCGTGTTCGACCCATCGCAAAGGACAAGTTCAAAATTGCCGTAGCTTTGCCCGAGCACAGAATCTACGAGTTCCCTTAAGAATTTCTCAGGCGTCTCATAAGTCGGAACGACAATGCTAATCAAAGGGCAGAATACATTCGGATCACGCTTCTCTTCCTCATAAGTTTTTCTCTGCTCTTCAAGCTCTTCGTCCGTCGGCAAAAATCTTTTGTACTCTGCAGAATATTTGAGCATAGGTGAAAAAGCTCTCTCTTTTGTTTTCAAGATGAGCCCGCGAAAACCGTATCGTTTAAGCAGGCTCATTACATAGCTGTATTTGTATGCTATTCCCATATTACTCGGAACCCTTTCCCGACAATACTACTTCTATGGTCTTTGCCAGAATCTTTACATCCAGTCCAAGACTCCACTGAGAAATATAGTGGGTGTCGAGAGCAACCACTTCCTCAAAGTCTTTTATCTCACTTCGGCCACTGACCTGCCACATTCCGGTTATTCCCGGCTTTGTGCTTAGTCTCGCCTTGTGATGAATCTCATATTTTTCAAACTCTTTTGCTGTAGGCGGTCTGGTTCCCACAAGACTCATCTCGCCTTTTAGAACATTCCAAAACTGTGGAAGTTCATCGATGGAATATTTTCTCATAAATTTTCCTATAGGGAAAATTCTTGGGTCGTTTTCCATCTTGAACATATGTCCTTCCATCTCGTTCTTTTCCATGAGTTCTTCCTGCATTTTCTCCGCATCCACACTCATCGATCTGAATTTATAGAGATTGAAAAGACGTCCGTTTCTTCCTACCCTGACCTGCTTAAAGAACACAGGCCCCGGGGACTGGATTTTTATAATAGGTGCAAATATTATAAAACATACCGCACAGATCAAAAGTCCGACCACCGCACCTACAATATCCATCATTCTCTT
Organism: Lachnospiraceae bacterium; assembly: GCA_024695665.1. Taxonomy (GTDB): domain Bacteria; phylum Bacillota; class Clostridia; order Lachnospirales; family Lachnospiraceae; genus JAILHT01. The sequence continues at coordinate 3,128 of JAILHT010000059.1, read as the reverse complement.
CAAAAAAAGCTGTACAGGTGATGTGATCTTCATGCTGCTCGTGAGCACCATATAGTTGCCGTATTTCTCGACAACCTTGTTTGGTCCGAGGTCATTCAAATGTATGATATTGATATGAACGTTTATTCCAAGTTCCAGTATCTCATTTGATAGTGCCTGGCTTCCCTCCATGGTATTTCCGTTTATGAATACCTCGTCGACTACATTTGCGAGCAGATAACTGTAGAAGCTGTCCGCCGATGCCACGACCGGAACTCCTCTTATTATCTTTCCGACCATGTTTCTGTCGACAACTACAATACCTGCCATCTGGAAATCTTTGTACGCAAGATGTTCAAACTCCTCGAGAGTCTCATCCACATGCTCCTCCGTAGAAACAAGCAACATCATGGACAGATTCTTCTCGTTTTTCATCCTCTGCCTTATGATTTCTTTTAAGATGAGTCTACCGACAAAAACAAAGGCAACCGATATAGCCCAGTAAGTAAACTGCATTTTTCTGGAGTAAATTTCACCCTGCTGCGTACCGAACATGTACATAAGGTTTCCACCGAATACCAGCGTCGAGTAGACTATACTGGAACTCAGTTCCTTGAAATTTCCTCTTCTTAGTATACCGCTGTAAGGCTCAAAGAAAAAAGCAACCGCAATGTCTATAAGAATCATTACTATAGCCATTCTCTCGTAAGGATCGTAAAAATAAGGCAGGCGCCATCCGAACCTAATAATATAAGCAGCAATGTAAGCCAGCTGAACCATGATAAGGTCGCAAGCCATAAAATCCAGATGCTTTAACCAACTTCTGTTTTCCTTTTTATACATATGCCATCTTTCCTTAACGTCTCCGATGATTTAAGTGATCAGTCTTCCTTCTTCAATCTCTCAAATTCAACCTTAAACTTGTGGAGAGACATCTCAAAATCCTGTCTGCTCTTCTGGCCGACTGTCTGAAGGATAAGTCCCGAGAAAAATGACTGAATTGCAGCTATCATGAAAAATCCGCACACAATGAGTGTAGGAAAATGCGGCACAAGTCCGCTCCTTGAATACTCTATAAGAACAGGTACAAGGAAGATGATTGCAACAATGGCAAGCACTGCTGATATAAATCCGTAGAACTTCATCGGCTTGTAAGTCTGATACAATCTCAAAATAGTCATAAGAACCTTCATACCATCAGAGTAGGTATTGAGTTTTGATACACTTCCCTCAGGTCTGTCGCGGTACTCGATTATGACATTCTCAACCTGCATGTTCTTGTCGGCTGCATGTATACTCATCTCGGTCTCTATCTCAAATCCCTTTGAAAGAACAGGGAAAGTTTTTACAAACTGATAACTGAATGCACGATATCCCGTCATGATATCTTTTATATCCGTCTTGAAGAGCATGTTTATACTCTTTCTTACAAGTGAGTTTCCAAAGTTGTGGAAAGGTCTTGTGTTCTCAGTGAAATATGTGGACGAAAGTCTGTCCCCAACGACCATATCCGCATTCTTCTCAAATATCGGAGCTATCATATCTCTGACAGCTTCCGCCGGATATGTATCATCTCCGTCCGTCATAACATAACATTCGGCATCTATATCCCTGAACATTCTTCTTATGACATTTCCTTTTCCCTGAAGATACTCATGTCTTACAATAGCTCCCGCTTCAGTAGCAATCTTTGCGGTATCGTCCGTCGAGTTGTTGTCATATACATAGATGACAGCCTCGGGAATCTCCCTCTTGAAGTCACTTACAACCTTCTCGATGGTCTTGGCCTCGTTGTAGCACGGTATCAAAATAGCAATTCTATCCATTTCTAACTCCTCATAACTTTTATTTTGTGTATGATGATAAATACTTCCATAATAACCTGAATTCCAAGGCTCAAGTAAAGGCTTACTATCACCCCGTCCATCCCTATCGCCTGAATTGCGACGATTGATGACAAAACACTTATCACAAGCCCTGTGATTCCAACCGCAACCTGTCCTTTTATCTCTCTTAAGACAGTACAGACCGAAAACAGACTCGCATTTATACTTATCAGAAGTGCCGATGCAACCACCGGAACAAACAGATAAGTGTAATCATCTATATCTTCGAAAAGAAGTTTCAAAAACCAGTCGCCGAACAAAAATGAGCCTATCATTGCAACCGCAAATGCCGCAACGAATGCTATCGAAACCTTTTTCAAGATACTGTTAAACCCATCCCAGTCATCGGCGTGAAGCCTGCTGGCAAGCGGTGTGAGAAGCGGAACAAAAACCGTTGATGCCGCGAGCTGAACAACCGTACTTGGAGTTGCGACCGATGAGTAATATCCTAGTGCTTCAGTTCCCAGAAATCTCTCCAAAAAAACCTTAGGCAAAGTTACCGAGAGATTGTTTGTAACTCCAACAACAACAAGTGGGAAAAGAACTACCATAAGCTTTTTTACCTGCTCTTTTCCGACCGATTTAAAAAGCTCTCTCTCTTTTTCTCTGTCTCTGAACCGGTTTGCCATAGGTATATCATATGCAAATATCACTGCAAAGGTTGTCGCTGCCATTGCAAGCACAGCATATACCTGATTTTTTGTGACGTAGAGCACTCCACAGAAGGATGCCAACATCAGTATACCCCTTGTTATAAAAGAATAACACACCAAATCCATCCTGCCGGCTTTTTGATCTATTCCATGAAACACATCCACAATGGCCTCGCCTATCTTAAACAGCATATACATAATTATTATCATGAACTGATAGCTGCTGTAATCGTTGAAGATTAACGCAAAAAGACAAGCCAAAAGCGCTGTCGCACTCGAGAGTATTCTCGTGCTTATATATGTCTTGTCGAGGTAATCTCCGGTGACATCGGACACCTGAAACTGTCTTGTATTGTAAAGTGCAAATATTCCCAGCCCCGCCGTGAAAGTCATGGCAAGATTGTAGTTTCCACCTTCTTCGTATCCGGCAATCCTTACCACAAGAACGGTTATAAGCCACTGGCATCCGTAGTAAAAGATCGACCCGAAGGTGTTAAAAAATATATTTTGTATTATCGATTTCTTCTTCATTTAAATATCCATTGAATAATCTGCCCTGTGGAGAGTCAGATTTATATTGTAATACTCGTCTCCTGCGAGAAGTTCCTTC
>JAILHT010000045.1 GCA_024695665.1 Lachnospiraceae bacterium | reverse complement strand
CTTAAGCTGTGAATCCGGAACTCCTGTATAAAAATCAGAACCAATTATCTCAAACAATCTCTCTGCTTTCATGTCTTATTACCTCAATATTTTATGATAAAGTATATCTATGGTATTCTCGTCCAAAGTGACGGGATTGTCATTCAGTCTGTCTATATTTACCGAGCTTTTCAAAAGATCATACTGTTCTTTAGTAGCAACAGGGATTTCCATATCAAGCTTATCAAATATGTCATTCAGCTTCTTTGCGCCGGACAGTGCATCATCCGCTCCGAGTGCTTTTCCTATATCATCAAAGGTCTTTAACAAATACTCTTTTCCCCTTGTGTCCTTACATTTATCAGCATTCTCAATCATCCAAGGATAAAGCACCCTATTGCAAAGCATTGTCGCGTGTCCGTGTGACACTCCAAAGGTGGTCGTTATCTTATAACACATAGCATGCCCTGCTGTAGTCTGTGTTATATTTATAGCTTTTCCCGCAATGAAAGCAGCCTCAATCATACCCCTTATTCCCTCATCGGAATTGGCAAGGTATCCATCCATATTTTTTATGACGCCCTCAATAGCTTTTCTAGCATACTCCTTGCTCTCATCATTGCTTTTTATATTCCAATAAGACTCAATTGCATGTGAAAGTGCGTCAAGCATCGTGGCTTTCTTCTGATAAAGAGGAAGATTCTTTAAACATTCCGGATCAAAAAGTACCGTATCGGGAATACAGCTTTCATCAACCACAGACTGTTTCTCACCTTTATAATAGATGACTGCAAACCTTGTTGCCTCCGATCCCGTACCGGCTGTTGTAGGTATTGCAAAAAAAGGAATGTCATTTGGAACTATCTTCTGATTTAAATAAAGCTCTGATGAATCCATATTGCTGAACATCTTTATGCATTTTGCCACATCCATAGCCGAACCGCCACCTATTGCCGCTATAGCATCACATCCGTTTTCCTTAAAAACTTTTAATCCGTCAAGGACTGACTCGTATGTAGGATTGGGCTTGAAACCATCAAATCTTACTATCTGTGCATCTTTCTTTTTTATGTCTTCAAGTTCAGCCTTGAGGGTGACAAAAGATTCAAGAGATCTTCCGCTGACCAAAAGGACATTTTTTCCCTTAAACCATTCTCTCATCTCATCATAGTTGTTCAAAATAATCTGATCTCTCAAAACTACTCTTCCTCCGTAGGTATCAATCTTATAATATCCTTAAAAGGCATCAAAAATTCATCACATTCCTCTGCCCTATGGTTCTCCAGAATGGTCTTTGCGGCTTTTTGTATAGCAGGGACCTGAGCTCTCATAAGCTGATTTGCGTATATGATGATATTTGCTCCCAGTTCCTTCCACTCTTCCTCTGTCACAGAATTGAACGACGTAGGCACAAGAACTATAGGCGTGGTATCGTCACATGCCCTGAACCTTTCTATAAATTCTTTTATCTCAGAAGGATCCTTCTTTCTACTGTGAATCATTATTGCATCTGCACCGGCATCGACAAAAGCTTTTGCTCTCTCAAGTGCATCCTCCATCCCTCTCTCTAAGATAAGGCTCTCTATACGCGCGCAAATCATAAATTCACTTGTTCTCTGTGCATTCTTTCCGGCACGTATCTTCTTAGAAAAATGCTCTATCGTATCCTGTGTCTGCTTCACCTCAGTTCCAAAAAGACTGTTTTTCTTGAGACCGGTTTTGTCCTCGACTATAATCATGGAAACGCCAAGTCTCTCCAGGCTTCGAACCGTATATACAAAATGCTCCGTCTTTCCGCCGGTGTCACCGTCAAAAATAATAGGCTTTGTGGTGACCTCGGTCAGATCCTCTATCGTTCTGAAACGGCTTGTCATATCAACAAGTTCTATATCCGGCTTTCCTTTTGCAGTACTGTCGCAAAGACTTGAAACCCACATTGCATCAAACTGATGAGCTCCTCCGTTCTCATGAACCACCGTATTTTCAACCACAAGACCGGTAAGTCCGTCATGAGCCTCCATAGCTATCACCGTTCCCTTTGCCTTAAGCATTCTCCTCAAGGCTCCTCTTCTTATGTCCGGCATCGCAAGATTTGCTCTGGTGCGCTTTTGGATATCTTCATATTTTTTGTCATCCGAATAAGGATACTCCACAAGTCTTCCACCGTAAGAGGCAAGAATAGATGTGACCTCATCACGTATCGGCTTTTGAAATCCCTCGTCCCAGTCGTCGCCATGTACCACAATATCAGGCTTGTATTTCATTAGATTGTCCTTATAAGAAAGCGTATTCTGATCGACAACCTTTGATACTCCCACGACATTCTCAAACATTATTTTTCTCTCGGAAGCCGGGACAAGCGGCATTCTCTTATATGAAGCGACAGCCTCATCGGAGAGAACACCTATTATAAGTTTTCCCAATTTTTGTGCCTTCTTTATAATAGCAATGTGACCACCGTGTAATACATCCGAAGAAAAGCACATATATACCGTTCTAGATTCTATCTCTTTGAGTTTTGAGGATACTACAGCAAGATCATTCGGATCATCAATCTCGGCGCAGAGCATATTTTCAACATCGAGCGCTTCTATATTGCAAGCTCCGTCCAATTCGTTCAACGCATTCTCAGCATACACGTTTCGTCTGTCGCTCTCGCAAAACTCACATATCTTTGAAAGCCACTTGTTCCAGTCATCCCTGTAAAGATGATACAATGCCTGCGCTTCCATGGCATCATTGAAAAATTCAACTCCGACTTTTAGAACTTTTCCGTCAGATACAACCGCTTTAAAATCCTTTTCAGGAAGCTCTAATGTGGATGATACTGTCATGCAAGATGTCTCAGACTCCATGACCTTATCGAGAACCTCCTGTTCGAAAACAAGGTCCCCATGCATAAGGATGATGTCATCATCCAAATATTCCCTCGCACAGTATATTGAATATATGTAATTTGTCTTGTCATATTCAGGATTCTTTACAAAAGTAAAATGAAGCGGCAACTCCAAACTGTTGCAATAATTGACTAGAACCGCATCAAACAGTCCTGTTGTTATCACAACCTCCTCAATACCTGAATCTGCAAGCAACCTTAACTGCCTCGACAATATAGTTTCCTGTCCCGAAATCTCCGTCATACATTTTGGATGCTCGGAAGTCAATACTCCCATACGGCTTCCCAGTCCCGAGTTCAATATCAAAGCCTTCATATCAATACCTCTCTCCCAAAAAAGAATTAACAATATAATATCACAGAACAAAACTTTTTCACAATTTTACACATTTTTTACACACTTTTACAAAATATAGTTCACATTTCCCATTTATTCTTTACATGTAACAAAAAAGAGCAACGAAAGGTAAGCGTTATGAAAGATTTAAAATTCAGACATGAATGGAAGCACGCAATAAGCTCTTCCGATCGAATAGCGATAAG
>JAILHT010000021.1 GCA_024695665.1 Lachnospiraceae bacterium | reverse complement strand
TGGTTTACAAAGCTGAGACTCACAGGTCTTTTACCTGATGCAATATACAAGGAGACGGTGCTTGGAACCGGTATAGCAGGATCTGATTCAAAGAGGATAAACGGTGAGGATGCGATTCTCTACACTTCGGAGCATTATGGGGATGAGCTTATGAACAGCGGTCTCATAACAACGGATGCATCGGCAGGAGAGGCTCCTTCGGATGATCACACGACTGACTATGAGTCGAGACTCTATGTGCTTGAGGCAAAATAGTAGAATAAAAACCTCGCTTGAGGCAAAAACATAGATATAAAATAGAATATCTTATTGAAGAGTAAATAATAAAAAGGGGTTAAAAAATGGGGACATTTGATTACGACAGCGTTCCGGTTATAAAGACGACCGGAGGTCTTTTGAAAGGTTATTTTCACAGAGACGAGTACATTTTTAAGGGTGTGCCTTACGCTACGGCAAAGAGATTCGGACAGCCGGAACCGGCAAAGTGGGACGGTGTAAAGGATGCATGCTCGTACGGCTTTGTCTGTCCTTTGAGAAGACAGGACGTCCCGAACGGAGAACTTTTGGTACCGCACAGATATTGGCCGCAGGATGAGAACTGCCAGAATCTGAACATTTGGACAAAGACTCTCGATGAGAGCGCAAAGCAGCCTGTCATCGTATGGTTTCACGGCGGAGGTTACGAGGCCGGTTCATCTATAGAGCAGGTCGCATATGACGGATACAATCTGGCTATGAGAGGCGACGTGGTTGTCGTAAGTGTAAACCACAGATTAAATATCCTTGGCTATCTCGATCTCTCGCCTTTCGGTGAAGAATACGCAAACTCCGGAAATGCCGGTCATGCGGATATGGTAGCCTCATTAAAATGGATACATGACAATATCAGCCTTTTCGGTGGAGACCCGGAAAATGTGACGATATTTGGACAGTCCGGAGGCGGAATGAAGGTTATCGACCTCATGCAGATCCCTGCAGCGGATGGCCTGTTCAAAAGAGGACTTATAATGAGCGGAGTGGCCGGAGACTCGTTGTTTAATGATACCGAGGACGACGGTACAAGGATTGTGAAAGCTCTTATGAAGGAACTCGGTGTAACCGATGTGAAAGAACTTGAGACGATAGACTATCATGACCTTGCAAAGGCCTACAATAAAGTCTCCGAACCTATCGCAGCAGAAGGCGGATATGTCGGCTGTAAACCGATAAAGAACGATTACTATTACGGCAATCCTCTGTTCGGGGAGTTCAGAAAAGAGGCTTATGATATACCGATTATGATAGGAACGGTATTTGGAGAGTTTGCCTTTGCACCGATGCTTGTCGACAAGCACAACATTTCAAAGGACGAGGAATTTGAGATGTTGAAGAAAGTGTACAAGGATGCGACCGCTGATATACTTAAAGAGTACAATAAGGCATATCCGAACAAGTGCAATCTGGATCTTTTGAACGTGGACAGATGCATGAGACAGCCGTCAAAGGATCTCGCAAAGCTTCATGCGGCAGGTGGCGGAAAGAGTTATCTTTACTTATTTGCCCTTGAATTTCCTTACAATTTCGGAAAGATTGCCTGGCATTGTTCAGATATACCTTTCCTTTTTGCAAATACTGACAAAGTGGAGGTTTGCGATATAGACGGTGTTACCGAGAAGCTTGAGAATCAGATATCCGGAGCATTTTTGACATTTGCAAAAACCGGAGATCCGAACAACGATCTTCTCCCGAAATGGGAGTGTGTATCACCGGATAAAGAACCGACAATGATTTATGACAGAGAATGTGAGATAAGATACAACTATGATGACAAGTTGTACGAAATGATAGACAGTGTTCTTCCTCCGTTCAGACTCCATGATGCGATAAAGAATGATGATATACAGCATTAAGCATAAGAAAAAAGATGCTATCGAAAATCGATAGCATCTTTTGCTTTTTGCTTTATAAAATATCGCGTTTTCTTATGTATCCCGGCTGGCTTGAAGAAGATACGATCTTTTTCTGTGTCTTGATTTGAACACCCTTGTCGATAACCTGATTTTCTATAACAGTATTCTCGGAGATATATGTACCTGAGAGAATGATACTGTTTTTGATAACCGATCCGGCTTTTACAGTGACACCACGGCCGAGAATAGAATTCTCAATTTTGCCTTCTATATCGCATCCGTTTGATATGAAGCAGGATTTGACATCTGCACCCTCAAAATACTGTGTAGGAGAGGAGTCTGTCGTCTTTGTGAGTATCGGCCACTCCGAGTGGAAGAGGTTCGATGCTGCATGGTACTCAAGAAGATCTAAGTTTGCGCTGTAGTAACTCTGGAAGTCTGTAACAGCTGCAAAGTATCCTTTGTGGGATATTCCGCGGACATCGAGAGCGTGGCACTCGTCACTGACAACATCTATAAGGCTGTACATTGAAGAAACCTTCTTTGCCTTGTGGATGAGTTCAATGAACAATTCTTTTTTCATGATGTAGGTATCCATGAAAATGTTTCTTGTCTTTGCGCGACCTCTGTTTTCTTCTATGCTCTCAACACCTTTCTGACGGTTCAAAGAAAGGTAATGGCATCCGAGATATTTCTCGTTTGCGTTGTCCACTGTATGATAAAGCAAGGTTATATCTGCATCGGATTTGATGTGCTCGTCAAGCAAGTCACAGAAATCCTGTGTATAAATAATGTAGCTCGGACAAATAACAACATACGGTGAAGGAACCTTTTCTATGATACTCAGATTGTAGAGATAAGAAGCAATGTCGGTATTGTAATTGCTGTCTTCTCTCTCATCGGAAAAGAGTATCTGAAGGCGTCCTGTCTTTGAGTTGATACCGTAGTGACGTCCCGAACCGAGGTGCTGTACGAGTGAACGAGGTCTGTCGCCCACCTGAACCGCAATCTTTTCGATTCCGCTGTTTACGAGGTTTGAGATAGGGAAATCTATAAGTCTGTATCTTCCGAGAAAAGAGAACGATCCTATAGGCCTGTAATCCTGCAATCCCTCAACATTCAATTTTCTGTCTGCCGAATTTATGATTCCAAAAGCTAAATGCATTTACTCGTCCCCCTTTACGTTCTTAGATACAAGCAGAATGCTTTCGCTGTCGGCGGAACCGACTACGGCATTCTTTCCGATGTGAACACCGTCTGCCACGAGGGCTCGTGTGATAACTGCGCCTTCGTCTACTTTTACGTGAGGCATTAGCACGCTATCGGTGATTTTTGCACCCTGATTTACTTCCACTCCGGTGAAAAGAACCGATCTCTTTATCTCACCGCAGACAATACAACCCTGAGTGATGTAAGCTTCCTCTATCTCGGTGTTTGGTCCGATATACTGAGGCAGTGCATTCGGATCCTCCGAATAGATGGTCCAATTTCTGTCCCAGAGATTGAGACCGTTGTCAGGATTGAGAAGGTCCATGTTTGCTTCCCAGAGGGAATCGATGGTTCCTACGTCTTTCCAGTATCCCTTGAACTCCCAAGCTACAAGCTTCTTTCCGTCGCCGAGCATGGTAGGTATAATATCTTTTCCGAAGTCATGGCTTGAGGAATCGTTTTTGAGATCCGCAACAAGCATTTTTCTGAGTGTCTTCCAATTGAAAATGTAGATGCCCATTGATGCGAGATTGCTCTTCGGTTTTTCCGGTTTCTCTTCAAATTCAACGATGGTTCCGTTTCCGTCGGTATTCATAATTCCGAATCGGCTGGCCTCTCTCATCGGTACCGGGATAACCGCAATAGTTGCATCCGCATTGTGCTGCTTGTGATATGCAAGCATGGTTGAGTAGTTCATTTTATAGATGTGGTCACCTGACAAAATAAGAAGAAATTCAGGGTCGAACGAATCGATAAAATCGATGTTCTGTGAGATGGCATCCGCCGTTCCTCTGTACACATCCAACGCCTCATCGGCTTTCTCACGCGGTGGAAGAACATAGACACCACTGTCTCTGGCATCAAGTCCCCAACGTCCGCCGTTGGCAACATAACTGTTCAGATAGACTGATTCGTACTGAGTCAATACACCGACAACATCTATTCCGCTGTTCGCGCAGTTGCTGAGTGGAAAATCTATGATATGGTATTTTCCACCGTATGAAACAGCCGGCTTAGCGACCTTTGTAGTGAGCTCATGTAAACGACTTCCTCTTCCCCCGGCAAGAATCATCGCTAACATTGTATTCTGCCTCATATATAATCCTCGCTTTCATATAAAATATATATTCATTATAGTCATTTTTGCCCACCTTTTCCACAAATTTGTTTAATAAAATTGCAAAAAAAAGACAAAGTTTGTAAAAAATTACGCTTTACAAAATGAATTGTTGTTTAGTTTGAAAAATTTAGATTTTTACACTTATATTTGGTAAAATGTAACAAGAATTTGTTATAAGGAAAAATAAGATGGCGAAGAAGAATTTTTATGCTGTTAAGGCCGGAAAGACCACAGGAATTTTTGACAATTGGGATGAGTGCAAAATGTCGGTCACGGGATATCCCGGGGCAATCTATAAAGGCTTTGCAACTTATGATGAGGCAAAGGTATTTTTAGGTGAGGGCGATGCAGGCGGAGAAAAGAAAACGGAAGCTGTGAAAAATGTGCCGGAAAATGATACCTATGCTTTTGTCGACGGATCCTTCAACATAGCCACAAAGGTTTACGGTTATGGTGGCTTTCTTGTGCATGAGGGAAAAGAATATATAATAACCGGAAGCGGGGACGATGCCGAGATGGCCTCGATGAGAAATGTCTCAGGTGAGATTTTGGGTTGCACGGAGGCCGTGAAAAAGGCGCTTTCTCTCGGAATAAAAAAGATAGATATCTACTACGATTATGAGGGGATAAAAATGTGGGCCGAGGGAAGGTGGAAGAGAAACAAGGCCGGAACCATAGCCTACTACGACTATATGCAAAGTGTTAAGGCGGATATTGATATCACCTTCGTCAAAGTGAAAGGGCACTCCGGAGTATGGGGGAACGAGAGAGCCGACGCGCTGGCGAAAAAAGCAGTGGGAATAGAGTAGATGACAAAAGAAAAGTTTTTGGATATAAAACTGCATATGGAAAGGCATGCGGGGATATGGAGCGTTATAAGCGCAGTGGCAAAACTTGTGACTGCATTGACTTTTGTGGGATATCCTCTTCTTATCGGTTTTCTGATTTACCTCTCTTTCACGGGGGAAGGCTTTAGAAAGACCGTTGTATGTATCGTGGTTCCTGCCATATCTTTCGTTTTGCTTTCCGTCTACAGAAAGATAAAAAACAGTCCGAGACCGTATGAAGTATGGAAAGTGGATCCTCTTATAAAAAAGGAGACAAAAGGCAATTCGTTTCCGAGCAGGCATGTGTTTTCCATTTTTGTCATAGGAATGACTTTTATGTTTACAAATACGGGCATTGGTGCGGCAATGCTTTTAGGGGGAGTTTATCTGGCACTTTACCGCGTGATCGGCGGAGTTCATTTTGTGAAAGATGTTGTTGCCGGTGCGTTTTTTGGCATGGCAGCCGGGTTGGTTATGTTTGTTTTGATTTGATAAATGAGGATTTTTTATGGAGAAGGGGTTTGGTGTAAAAAAGATATCTGCATTTGTGAATGCGCTGTTTTTTTCCTTTGTGGTATTCGGCATAGTCTATTACATTTGGGGACAGTTTTTTCATGAGCCCGCATACAGTGACTGTGCGTGGGGAGGAGCCTACGAGGGGACTTTCACCTACACCTACGAAAATGGCGAGGTGATAGAGTTTGATCTTCCGTACACTGTCGATGACGAGAGAGAAAAAATAGCCATATCGACGGTTTTGCCCGATCATTTTGGGGATGATGCATATGTATATATTCCGATGAGAGATGGAATGAACATTTATATCGATGGTGAGCTCATATACAATTTTACCAGCCAAAGTGAAATTGGAACGATCGCGAAGACTATTATCATTTCTCTTCCGCTCAGTCATGCGTATGAGGGAAAAACTTTAAGCATAGAAAAAAGCGAAGTGCCGTCCAGCATCGGAAACAATTATTTCGCCAAAATCTATATAGGCAATCAGCTCGGTGTCCTTGGTGAGTTTTTTGAGGAGCAGGGCTTTCAGATTATGGCCGGACTTTTTCTTATTCTTCTGACGGTTGCGGTTCTTTTCTCATGTTTTATCTGGCGAATCATGTACAAAACCACACTGTCCCTGTTTCATATCACAGCGGGAATATGTTTCGCGGGGATGTGGATAGTGAGTGACTCGGGACTGTATCAGTTCGTTTTTAGAAATTATTATATAGACGGTATCATCAGCTATATCCTGTCTCTTGCGATTCCTATACCATTCATAATCTATATGAATATTGAGCAGAAATACCGTTACGAAAAAATATATACCGGATTGAAACTGTTTTTTACGGTGAAAGCCATAATATTGACAACATTACATTTTACGACAGTAAATTACAACTTCAGTCGCACACTCTATCTGAAAAATGTACTTCTCATAGCCGGAATCACGGTCATGGGAGGTGTTATCGCCTACGATATGATAAAGGGATATGGGGCAAAGAACAAGTTTCTTGCCGCGGGTATATCGGGGCTTCTTCTCATGGGCATTTGTGAACTTATCTCCATAAATCTGAAACTTAAAAGTATAGATGGTTTTTATCTGATGCTGGGACTTTATTTCCTGCTCTTTATGGCTGTTGTGGGAAGCATGAAGCAGATTTTTGATGCGAACAGAGAGAGGGATCGCGTCATCCAGGAAAGCCGTATGAAGTCGGGATTTCTCGCAAATATGTCACATGAGATCAGAACTCCTTTAAGCGGAATCCTGGGCATGAACGAGATGATTTTAAAGAAGAGCGACAATCAGGATATAATCGAGTACTCAAAGAATATAAAGAGTGCGGGGCAGATGCTTTTGGGACTTCTCACCGACGTGCTCGACTATACGAAGATAGAGGCCGGAAAAAACGCTGTTGTGGATAGGGAGTACGAATTGTTAAGCCTTATAGATGATGCATACACACTGCTAAAGATAAGGGCTGAGGAAAAGAATCTGAAGAGCATGCTCATAGTGGATTCGACAATACCCGAAAAGCTTTCGGGCGATGAAGGAAAGATAAGACAGATCTTGGTCAATTTCATTTCAAATGCAATAAAATATACCGAAAAAGGGACCATAACCTTAAAGGTCAGAATGAAAGAGCGCAGAGAGAATGATAATATTTATCTTATTCTTTCTGTGCAGGACACCGGTATAGGAATCAAGAAAGAGAACCTGGGCAAGGCTTTCGACTCCTTTGAGAGGATAGGAGCCGAGAAGAATCTAAAGGTCGAAGGAACAGGGCTGGGACTTGCAATTGTAAAACGATTAGTGGATGATATGGATGGTGAGATCGGTGTCCAAAGTGTCTACGGCGAAGGCTCGGAATTCATGGTCATCTTGAGGCAGGAGGTAATCTCGGATGAACCTGTGGGCGAACGTTGGAGAGACATATATGAGGGAAGATATGACGGCGGAGGCGGAAATGCAAAGCCTGATTACAAAGCTCCCGGAGCACAGGTTTTGTGCGTGGATGACACAGATACTAACCTTTTGATCATGAAAGAATTTTTGAAGGAGTTTGACATAAACGCAGACACCGCGGACAGTGGATTGAAGGCGCTTGAACTCACGAAGAAGAAACAATACGATCTGATCTTTATGGACCACATGATGCCGGACCCGGATGGGGTAGAGACTATGCATCTAATCAGACAGGATTCGGATTCCAAATGCGCGGATGTTCCTATTGTAGTTCTCACGGCAAATGCTATTGAGGGCAACAGGAGTATGTATATAAGCGAAGGTTTTGACGGATATGTTACAAAACCTGTAAGCATAAATTATCTGTCGATGGTATTACAGAAATTTTTACCGGACAAATACGAGAAAGCGGCTGACGAGAAGAAGAGGGAAGAAATGAAAGCAGATAATAACGGAGAGACATTTGAAAGGGCTCTGACCGAGAATACAGATGTGGATGTCAAGACTTTGACGGGAAGGTTTTCATCAAATGAGATTGTTGCAAGTGTTTTGTGCGCAACCGTCGAGGAGGCTCCAAAGAAATCAAAAGCGCTTGAAGATGCACTTCGCGATGAAGATTTCAAAATGTATGCGATTGAGGCACACGCAATAAAATCCGTTATGGCAACAATAGGAGATATGAAGTTCAGTGAGAGGGCGAAGGAACATGAATTTGCCGCAAAGGAAGGACGACACGATTTCATCAGGGAAGATATGGATGAATTTATACGCATATATCTGAAAAAGACCGACAAAATAAAGACTGTTCTTGAGACTATTGGATATTGGAAAGATGAAATATATACTATGGAAGATAATGCCGAAAACAAGTATATTGATAATGTCGAATTACTTCACAGTCTGAACGAAATAGAGCTTCTTTTGATGGATTTTGAAGCTGATGCGGCCTCAAAGAAAA
>JAILHT010000015.1 GCA_024695665.1 Lachnospiraceae bacterium | reverse complement strand
ACCATTTGTCATTGTCGGTCAAAACGGATTAAATGCGCCGGTTTCAGTGATAGAAAGTTCTGATACAGTCTATGCCGCATCGACAAAGACTATCACTGTAAAGAAGGCGAACAGTTCCACCGCAAAGAAAATCCACAATTTGATTAAAAACGGAAAGGCTCTAAAGCTTAAAGTTAAGGGAAATTCGTCTGCATCGAAGAAAATCGTAAAAGGTCTTCAGGAGAAGATAAAAGGCGTAAACAAGCAGGACGTAATCTTCAAATACAGAAAAGACAATACAAAGGGAAAATATACTTATTACACCATCACAAAGGATAATGCCAAGGCATATATGTATGCAAACAAGTTTGTGGATAAGCTGTACAAAATAGTGAAAAAGTCTACATTTACTTTTGATGCAGATGTGACTGCCGCGCTTAAAGCCGATATGGCAACCTATCCGGATGATGATGTGAGAAGATATCATTTATTCTATGAACTTGTTTCAAGAAAAGTAGAACGCAATCCGAGGTATTATTATTATCTTTACACAGGTGAGTACGCACCTTTTGCCTACAGGGGTGTAGAGAATAATATAAAAACTGTGGGAAATTACACGATAAAGATACTTGAACTCAAAAATGATGAAATCAACTATTTTCCTGACATGAAAAACAGGAAAAAGCTTTTGAAAGCACTCATAAAGAGTGTATCTGTAAATGATACCGATGGAATAGACATGGAGCTTTATTCTTTCAATGAGTTCATAAATACCTCTGGTATAAAGGAACTTGTACTTCAGGAAAGTCTGTGGAATACATGGTTTATAAGAAATGGCTCTTGTAGTTACTCCAGTATGAGAAGCGTCGGTCCGGAAGGATACTTTAAGATATATGTTCCAAATGCCATTATGACTGTGGATAAAACAAATTCATTTGGCGATTTAAGCGATGCCATGAAAATCTGGGCAATCGATTGGAGTGGTTATTTTGAATGTAATTTTAAGAGACCGGCCTATGGTATGATATATACCGACCGTGCTGAATGGCAGTACGGGGCAAAGGCTATGAAGACACTTTACAAAAATAAAGCCGAGGGAGTCTGTTCAAACTTTGCAAACATGGAGCAGCAGCTTTTTGAACAGCTTGGTATAACCTGCTTTTACAATAGTAGTTGGACTTTAAACCATGCCTGGACAGTTGTAAAAGTAAAAAACTCCAAGGGAAAAACCATGTGGATTCCTTACGACTATGGCATCGGACCGAGCGAAAGTTTATGCGTTTCATCGCAGGAAGCCAAAAAGATTATGTCTACGGAAAAGAGCAGATATAAAGAGTATCTCTCGGGAATAAAGGGAGCACCGAAGAAAAAGAATTTTAAGAACAGTGATTTTAACTAGTATTATATAAGCGAGAGGGGAATATGCCGGTATTTGATTTTAATTCGACGGAAACAGAAAAAAAGCAGTATGCACCTACAAGGTGTTTTTGAGTGATGAGCACGAGCCGTCTGCAGAGAGACCGATTATGGTACTTGATGGAACAGGAAAAGATTTGCCTCATCATTCAACGGGAGTATTTACAAATCCGATAAAGAGAACATTCAGAGGAAGAGATAGATGAGGATACCATAGAGAATGCCGATGACATGAAGCTTACGAGTATCCAGAGCATAACGGATTTCATGAACTGCGCCGGAAGAACTTTGCCTGACAATATAAGGCTTTGGGCAAAGAGAAATCTCGCAGTGGCAAACTCATATGGACTACTCTTGATATGAGTTCCATAAACGATTCGGAACAGCTCACGGGAAGCTCTCGTATATATTCAAATGCGAAACCCGGAATCATAATGGAAGCATTTTCGATGGCGGGCGAATCGAATCTGGTCTTTATCATAAACGAGCTGGATAAGGCTGCATCGGGAAAAGGCAACGGAAACCCTGCGGATGTACTTTTGACGTTGCTCGACAATCTTGGCTTTACGGACAATTATATAGAATGCATGATTCCGACAGGCGGCGTGTATCCTATAGCAACCGCAAATGACAAGAGTATGATAATCGACCATTTCAAAAACACTTCAGGAATCAGAGACTTAGAGCAGGCGGCAGAACATATTGCAGTAAACGCACTCTACTAGATAGAGGTATATGGAAAGAGAAGGTGACCTTCACACCTGAAGCAGTCAAGGCACTTTTAGAAGGTTAGTTCTTGCAAAGGATGCACTTGAATTAAATATTAACTTGTATTTTGATGGAGCTGTCGCTTTAGATGATTAAATCACTTAGTGCGACAGCCCCTTTTTGGCTTTCTTGTTATGTGGAGAGTGCAGGGGGGCTGCGCTATGGATTGCTGCACTTTGCGTTTTGTGTTATAAAACAACCGCAAACCCATCCGTTGAGCCATCGAATAAGCACAAAAACAGTCTGATTTTACAGCTCAGATTTATAAATTTATTGGTTTGAGCCTGATTATAGGATTTGGGCTTTTTATTCACCGGTGGAATCCGTTTTCAAGCACAAGGATTCGGAATGGACAGAGACTTGAATTTGCTTCGTTAAATTCAATTTTTTTCTGTAGGTGTTATATTTTATTCCCTATGAGTCGATATAAAAGACAGAAGGGGGATCTTACAAATATGGAACACTTTCTAAAAGATTAAGGATCGGTTGCATACCGTATGCGGTCGGTTCTTTTTCTTTTAAAAACACTCTTTTTGCGTGAATTGTGCCTGTATTTGTGAGCCGCTTCCCTTTACTTTGAGTGCTTATTAGGTTATCATCAAAGTACTTTAAAAGCCTATTGGATATGGCTTATCAATGGGGGATATGCTTTGAAAAAGAGATTTGGTTTTTTTATCATTTTGACTTGTCTATTGGTTCTTTGCCTTGGGATGAATGTGCAGGCGGCAAACAAGAAAACTGTTGACTGCAAGAAACATATCTTCAAGGTTTCTATATCATTGTCCGGAACATGGAAAATATCATCAAATTCCGATTGGCTCACAGCAAAAAAGAGCGGTTCAAAGCTCAAGATCACAGTCAAGGGCAACACTTCTTCCGCAAAGAGAACCGGAACAATCACCGTCAAATCCAAAAAGGGAAAAGTGAAATACAAAGTGATTCAGAAGGCTTACAATGTAATCACTTACAGTTATGATTACGATTGGCTCACCGCCGCAAAAAGGTGGAACAAGACAGATGTCACCAAATCGTTCTTGAAAAAGACCGCCAAGATAGCAGACAAGCTGGGAGTTGATGCCGATGATCTTATGACCGTTATGGCATTTGAGTCGGGGTTAAATCACAAGGCGGTCAACAAATATTCGAATGCGACTGGGCTTATACAGTTTATGCCGTCTACTGCAATAAGTCTGGGAACTACTGTAAAGAAACTCAAGAAAATGAGCGCTGTAAAACAGCTTGACTACGTATATAAATATCTGGCAAGATCCGGAAAACTCTCAAACCTCGGAGATCTTTATATGGCAATACTTTGGCCAGTCGCGATAGGCAAAAAGGATTCTTATGTGCTATGGAGAGTCGGAACCACCTATTATACGGGAAATATAGGCCTTGATACCAATAAGGACGGAAAAGTCACCCGCAAGGAATGCATAAAGAGGGTTCTTGCCACAAGAAAAATATATGTAGGAGAGTAGTGCAAAAGAACAAGAGACAGGAGAAGAGACATGATTGCATTAACAGTAGTGATTCTTGTTTTAGTGTTGTTTGCGATATTAATCGCATATGCGACATACATGATGGGATTCTATTGGGACAGAACAAAGGAGAGAGATCCTCTGAGACTTGATACAAACGAGTACGCGCCCTATAACGATCTGATGATTGATCAGGTCGGAAAGATTTTACAAGAGCCGTATGAAGAAGTATATATCACGTCAAATGACGGACTCAGACTGTTTGGAAAATATTATGAGAGAAAAGCGGGAGCACCCGTCGAACTCATGGTTCACGGTTATCACGCCGTAGCGGAGAGAGATTTTCCTTTTTATCTTAAATATGCTTTTGAGAGAGAACACAATGTTCTTTTGATAGATCAGAGAAGCCACGGAAACAGTGAGGGACATACGGTCTGTTTCGGGGTTAAGGAGAGAGAGGATGTACTGTTGTGGTGCAGATATCTTGTCGAGCGTCTCGGGGAAGATGTAAAAATCTTACTTGAAGGTGTATCGATGGGGTCTGCAACGGTTATGATGTCAACAGCGCTTCCGCTTCCGGAAAATGTAAAAGGTGTGGTGGCCGACTGCGGTTACACTTCACCGGAGGATATAATAAAACTTGTGATACCGGCTATGGTTCCGGTGCCTGTGAATGCTATTTATCCGTTTGTAAAATTGGGGGCAGTTTTATTCGGACATTTCAGTATCACATCCGCGAGCGCGATTGAAGCGATGAAAACCATAAAACAACCGATTCTTTTTATACACGGAGAAAATGACACATTTGTGCCGTTCTATATGGTCAAAGAATTATATGATGCATGTAATTCTCCGCTTAAATGCAAATATACAGTGAAAAATGCGCCTCATGCCAGATCCACTTTCGAGGATTATGTAGGATGCGCCGATGAACTTGGGAAGTTCATGGATAAACTGGGTATCTGATAAAGGTATCTTATAAACAACAAGGGGTGAAAATGTATGATGAAACTAAAAAAGAAAAAACCTTCTCAAAGTGTGTCTAAAACTAAGGCAAAAGCTAAAAGAAGAGGAAAAATCGCAACAAAGATAACGATTGCAACAGTCCTTGTTCTTCTTGTGGTACTGTTTGCAAACAACGGTATGGCTATGGTTCTTGTAAGAAATGCACTAACCAATTCCGAGGTTACGGCTATTCAGAATACCGCAAGAGAGAAGGCAAAATCCCTGGAGAGCTACATTGCAAACCAGAAGGTAGTGGCACAGATGTATACAACGAACGCGACCATCACGAATGCCGCCGTAAAATATCTTAAGGGTGCAGCCTCTCTGGATGAGACGACCAGGACAAATATTGCGGACAATCTGGCTGCACTTTACGAGAACAGTGGTAAGGTCTATGAAAATATTTTTATAACAATCGGCTCCGAGGGTTATGCAGATTGTTTCGGGAACGAGACCTTGCATGACTGCGCAGAGGAGAATTTCTATATTCAGTGTATGGAGAACGGATACTATTTTGGAAATAATATATCTCCTGTAACCGGTAAGCCGGTGTATGTTATAGCATATGCTATACCGGATCCTACCGACGAGAACGGTGAACCGTTGGGAACAGTAAATTTCTCACTTGATATGGCATCTATGGGTGCGGATATAATCCAGTCCGATGAGTACGAGGTTACGATTTTAGACCTTGAGGGAACCATAATAGCGGACAATCTTAGTCAGGATGTTATTTTGACAAGTGTCAGCGGAGACGATGCCGGGGCTATTGAAGGAATGCTTCAGTCGGGAAGCGGATGCAATCTTGTAGATCTCAGCGCCTATGGTAAAAGCAAAATGTATATCGCATATCATGTCACGGAGAACTTCATAACCGAGGTGGCTGCAGATGTTACAGAGATAGATGCATCCGCAAACAGTATGGTGATAACACTTACTACAGTAGCTATGATAGTTGGAATAATAGGACTTGTAGTCATAGCTGTCATGGTGACGATTGTTGTGAGACCTTTGAAGAAGGCAACATCGGATATCGGAACAACCATCAAGGAGATAAAGAGTGGACACGGTGATCTCACCAAGAAGATAACGGTGAGAACAAACGACGAGATAGGAATAATGGTCGACGGTGTAAACGAACTTATGGCGACACTGGGAGACATAATAGCAAGAGTACAAGAGACCACATCAGCTGTCACCACATCAAGTTCGGATGTCAGCTCGCAGATTGAGAAGGCTGAGCTTGAGATAACAAACGTATCCGCTACCATGGAGGAGATGTCTGCCTCAAGTGAGGAGACAAGTGCTTCCATGACGCAGGTTATGACACAGGTTGACAATGTTGCAAAGCTTGTGGAGGAAATGAACGGCAGCAGTATAGAGCAGGCTGAGTACGCAAGAGCGGTTGCGGGCAAGGTTAAAGATATGCAGGAGTCATCCGCTGTGGCAAGAGAGGAGGCAAATGCCCGTCTTGCAGAGGTTGCAGAGAATCTGAGAGTCAAGATAGACAATGCTAAGCAGGTATCTGAGATTGCAAATCTTACCGATGAGATACTCAATATCACATCCCAGACCAATCTTCTTTCACTCAATGCTTCAATCGAGGCTGCAAGAGCCGGTGAGGCGGGAAAAGGATTTGCGGTTGTCGCAGATGAGATAAGACAGCTCGCCGATTCATCAAAAGAGGCTGCGAACAGGATACAGGAAGTTACAGAGAGTGTAATAGTTGCGGTAGAGGATCTTGCCGGTGAAGCTGAAAACGTGACAGATTTCATGATAGAGAATAATGAGAAGAATCATAAAGAAACAGAGAATCTCACGAATTCCTACAATGATGATATAATGCAGCTCGCCGAGTCCATGACAGAATTCAAGGAGAGTAGCGATGTGATCCAGAATTCCATGGATGTCATAAAAGAAGCAATAGATGCGGTTACACTTGCCGCTGAAGAGACAGCACAGGGAATAACAAGTGTTGCCCAGTCAACTGCGGATCTCAACAGTCAGCTTATAGAAGTCGGAGAGAGAACTTCTGACAATGTCGACAAGACAAATTCGTTGTCCAACGAGATAAATACATTCAAAATCTGAATATAAAAAAGTACAGCCGTGTGCATGGTATTATATGCACGACGGCTGTTTTTTTGGGGAGCGGAAGCAAAAAAATGATACCTCTATACAATTGTATAAAGTTGGTTTTACAGATATAATAATCAATAAATCAGGTCTAAAAACCATAAAACAACGAGCAAAAGGAGATAACATGATAAACAAGCTTATTAAGAAAATTGAAGAGACACACGCACCGATAGTAGTCGGACTCGATCCGATGTTGAGCTATATTCCGTCACATATAACAGATGCAGCTTACAAGGAGTTCGGTGAGACTTTGGAAGGGGCTGCGGAAGCGATATGGCAGTACAACAAAGCCATAGTTGATGCGACATACGATCTCATTCCGGCCGTGAAACCTCAGATTGCTATGTATGAGCAGTTTGGAGTACCGGGGGTAGTGGCTTTCAAAAAGACAGTAGACTACTGTCATGAAAAAGGGCTTGTTGTAATCGGAGATATAAAAAGAGGAGACATAGGAAGCACATCGGGGGCATATGCAACCGGACACCTTGGAAAAGTTAAGGTGGGAAGCAAAGAATTAAAGGGATTTGATGAAGATTTTGCGACGATAAATCCATATATGGGACTGGACGCGGTAAAACCTTTCATCGATGTCTGCAAGGAGGAGAACAAGGGATTGTTTATTCTTGTTAAGACATCAAATCCTTCAAGCGGAGATTTTCAGGATCGAATCATAGATGGCAGACCTCTCTACGAGTGGGTAGGAGAGAAGGTGAACGAGTGGGGAAAAACTCATATGGGCGATTCCTACAGTTATGTCGGAGCAGTAGTCGGAGCAACTTATCCTGAGCAGGGAAAAGTTTTAAGAAAGATAATGAAAAACAGTTTCATCCTCGTTCCGGGATACGGCGCACAGGGAGGACAGGGAAAGGATCTTGTCCACTTCTTCAATGAGGACGGACTTGGGGCTATCGTGAATTCTTCAAGGGGAATCATAGCTGCATACAAGCAGGAGAAGTATGCAAAATACGGAGAGGCAAATTTCAATGAGGCATCACGTGCAGCTGTCTGCGATATGATAGCTGACATAAACGGTGCATTAGAGGCGGCAAAATAATGATACTTATAAAACACGGAAGGGTCGTGGACCCTGTTACGGACACGGATGCGATACTCGACGTCCTGGTGGATGACGGGAAGATCGTCAGCGTGAAGGAGAATATCGACGAGAGCCTTTTGAAAGACGATGTCAGAGTTATTGATGCGACAGATCTTGTGGTTGCACCGGGGCTTTGCGATACGCATGTTCATTTCAGGGATCCGGGATTTACCTACAAGGAAGATATATACACCGGAGCCATGGCAGCGGCAAAAGGCGGATTCACAACGGTTGTGTGCATGGCAAACACAAAGCCCGCAGTGGACAATGTCGATACTCTCAAAACGAATCTAAAAAAGGGTAGAGAGACAAAGATAAATGTCCTTCAGGCTGCAACTGTCACCAAGGGAATGAAAGGTGATGAGCTTGTGGATATGGAGGTTTTAAAGGAGGCCGGTGCAGCAGGATTTACTGATGACGGTATCCCTATAACTGATGAGAAGGTTCTGGTGGAAGCTCTGAAAAAAGCAAAGGAACTCGACATGCCGGTTAGCCTTCACGAGGAGGATCCGCTTTTTGTCTACGGAGCCGGAGTGAACAAGGGAAAGGTCTCGGAGCAGTTAAACTACGGCGGAGCTTCAAGATGCGCTGAGGATGTGATGGTCGCAAGGGATGTGATGATAGCTGCAGAGACAGATGCAACTCTTTGCATACAACATATCAGCTCAAAAAATTCCGTAGAGCTTGTCAGACTCGGCAAGAAGATTGGGGCAGATGTTCATGCCGAGGCAACTCCACATCATTTTACGTTGACAGAGGATGCTGTTTTGAAATACGGCACAAATGCCAGAATGAATCCTCCTGTGAGAACGGAGGAGGATCGCATGGCAATCATAGAAGGGATAAAAGACGGAACCATCGACCTTATTGTTACAGACCATGCACCGCACAGCAAGGAGGAAAAAGAGAGACCTATAGAGAGCGCACCGAGCGGTATAACAGGTCTTGAGACTTCGCTTGCACTTGGCATTTATTCCCTTGTAAAACCGGGACATATAACTCTAAAAAAACTGTTGGAACTTATGAGTGTAAATCCAATGAAGCTTTACAGACTGACACCGGTGAGTATTTCCGAAGGTTCAGTGGCTGATATAGTCATATTCGGAGAAAATGAGGTGTGGACGGTGAAGGATTTTGCTTCAAAGGCTGACAACTCACCGTTTATTGGATGGGAACTTCCGGGAAAAGTACATTTTACCATCTGTGGAGGAAAAATTGCCTACGAGGCATAGCAAATCAAGTTTATATACTAAGAAGGAGAATACAGGTGTCTGATAAGTTTATGGAGACCGCTATAGTAATTCGCCAGGAAGAGATATCTTTTGGTGTTTACGATATGTGGTTAAAAACGGAAAATATTGCAAAGAAGGCGGTTGCGGGACAGTTTATATCCCTTTACAGCAATGACGGGAGCAGACTTCTTCCGAGACCTATAAGCATATGCAAGGTTGATAAGGAGGACAGCGCGATCCGTATTGTATATCGTGTCGTGGGAGAGGGAACAAAAGAGTTCTCACATATGAAATCCGGTGCACACATAAAGGTGGTCGGACCACTCGGAAACGGTTTTCCGTTAAAGAAGAAGAACGCATTTTTGATAGGCGGAGGAATAGGAATACCACCTATGCTTGAACTTGCGGCTGAGCTTCCAAAGGAAGTTGAGAAAAAGATTGTTTTGGGATACAGAGATGACCTGTTTTTGGACAACGAGTTCAAAAAATACGGAGATGTCTATATAGCGACAGAGGACGGAAGTGTAGGAACCGACGGAAATGTTTTAGATGCGATAAGAGAGCATGGGCTTACTGCAGACATTATCTACGCCTGTGGACCGATGCCTATGCTTAGAGCTATAAAAGAGTATGCCGAGAAGAATGATATCGAGTGCTGGCTCTCTCTCGAGGAGAGAATGGCATGTGGAATCGGAGCCTGCTTAGCTTGTGTATGCAAGAGCAAGGAGACCGATGAACACACGAAGGTCAACAATAAGAGAATCTGCAAAGAAGGACCTGTTTTTGCGTCATGGGAGGTGGAAATCTGATGAATACAAAGGTTAATATTGCCGGAGTGGTTTTGGACAATCCCGTAACGGTAGGCTCGGGAACTTTCGGATCGGGTGCTGAGTACAGCGAATTTGTTGATCTAAGCAGACTCGGAGCAGTTACGACAAAGGGCGTGGCAAATGTTCCATGGCCGGGAAATCCGACACCGCGTGTGGCTGAGGTTTACGGTGGAATGCTAAACGCCATTGGACTTCAAAATCCGGGAATAGATGTCTTTATAAAAAGGGATATTCCTTTCTTAAAAAAATATGATACAAAGATAATCGTCAACGTCTGCGGAAAGTCTACGCAGGACTATGTGGAGGTTGTTGAGAGACTCGCCGACCAGCCGGTCGACCTCCTCGAGATAAATATATCCTGTCCCAATGTCAAGGAGGGAGGAATAGCTTTCGGACAGAATCCGAAGGCTGCGGAGGCTATCACAAGAGAAGTGAAAGCACATGCAAAACAGCCGGTCATCATGAAGCTTTCGCCGAATGTCACTGACATAAAAGAGATGGCAAAAGCTGTTGAGGCAGCAGGAGCGGATGCTGTTTCACTCATAAATACCCTGACGGGAATGAAGATAAATGTGAAGACCGGGAAGTTTGCTCTTGCAAATAAGACGGGAGGCTTAAGTGGCCCGGCCGTACATCCTGTTGCTGTAAGAATGGTATATGAGACAGCAAATGCAATAAAACTCCCAATTATTGGAATGGGAGGAATAATGAATACCGAGGATGCGATTGAGATGATACTCGCGGGAGCGACGGCAGTTTCAGTGGGAACCGCAAATTTCACAAATCCTCGTATAACTGAGGAGATAGTATCCGGAATAGAGGACTATATGAGAGAGTTCGGCGTCGAGGATATCAATGAGCTTATAGGAGCCGTAAAAGAGGCATGATCACAAAAAAGATAGACCATCTGAATCTTGAACAGATAGCAGAGAGCGGACAGTGTTTCAGATGGGAAAAAACCAAGGACGGGTATGAGATACCTGCTTTCGGCAAGGTTCTAAACTGTGTGCAGGAGGGGGATGTGTTCACCTTCGACTGTACTGAGAGTGAATGGCAGAATCTGTGGGAGAACTATTTTGATATAGGCTTCGATTATGCGGATGTGGAAAGGCGAATAAGAGAATCAAAAGATGAGCATCTTATCCTCTCCTTCAACGAAGGGAGCGGAATAAGAATCTTAAACCAGGACCTCTGGGAGATCATTGTAAGTTTTGTCATATCTCAGAATAACAATATCCCGAGGATAAGAAAGAGTATTGAAAAAATCTGCGAAAAAGCAAATCCTGATACAAAAGTTTTTCCACGTGCAGATGATCTGCCACAGGATTTTTTTGATGATACTTCGCTTGGACTTGGATACAGAGACGTATATCTGAGAGAGCTTGTATCCTATGTCAAAGAGAATCCGGGATGGATAGAATCTCTAAAAAAGATGAATTATGATGAGGCCTTTGAGAGCCTCGTTAAGAGAAAAGGAATCGGCAAGAAGGTTGCGAACTGTATCTGCCTTTTTGGACTCCATCATGTGGATGCCTTCCCTGTCGATACGCATGTAAAACAGCTATTGGATAAGTATTATTCTAATGGATTTGATTTCGAAAGATTTGACGGGATAGCAGGAATCATTCAGCAGTATCTCTTCTATTTCGAAATTGCGCGTTAATCGGTAAAAAAATAAACGTTTTTGGCAATTTTGTTTATAAAAGATTGAAAATGCGTTAAAAAAGACGAAAAACAAGCAATTTCAAAAACTGAATATGGAATTTTATACATATACTTTTTAAGAAACCCCATCTATAATTTTTATAGATGGGGTTTTTGGTCTCAGATGAGGCATAAATCTTAATAATTGGATGGTGAATCAAATGGCAAAAAAGAAAAAAGAGACGATGGAATTTCGTTTTTATGAAGTACCACAGGGTGAAGCAGCGCTTATTCTTGCCGGGGAGCCTTGGGTAAGAGTATACGGACATGATTATTTCAAACTGCATTTTCACAATCTTATGGAGATCGGAATCTGCAGAAGAGGATGCGGAGAACTGAGATTCAATGAGGATTCGCTCAGATACAACACGGATTCGATAACGATGATTCCTCAGAATTATCCACATATCACGGTGAGTGACGGCGAGGATACCAACTTTTGGGAGTACGTATTTTTTGATTTAAGACCTTATGTAGAGGAACTTTTTCCGGAGAATGTCGCATATCAGACCAAGATAATCGAGGCCATAAACAGACGCGCAATATTGACTACCAGGGAGAATGCATCAAGTTTTGCTTATCTTATAGACAGCATCATCGAGGAGTATACACAGAACAAGCCGTTCTGCCAGAAGATGATAAAAATCTATGTCGAGGCCATGGTCATGGATCTAATACGTCGAAATGACATGACTCAGATAAGGGACAACATTTCAAAGACAAACAGCATCTCACAGATTACAAAGACACTTGAATATGTTGAGAAAAATTACAGCAAAAATCTCAAGGCGGAGGAACTCGCCGGAGTCAGCAGCATGAGTGAGACGCACTTCAGAAGAATATTTGAGGCAAATATAAACATGTCTCCGATGGATTACGTCAATCTCATCCGTGTGCAGAAAGCCTGTGATCTCATGAAAAAGAACGACGATTCGATGGATGTTATTGCTTCCAAGTGCGGATTTGTCACTACATCGACCTTCAACAGAAATTTCAAGAAGTTCCTTGGAACATCGCCGTATCAGTGGAAGATAAATCCGGAAAACTATGAGCACAAACTTTTGAATTTCAAGATATCTGCACTTAAAGGCTGGGATTAAAAAAAACGCAATTTTAATGAGCACAATTTTAAGTATTTAGCCGAATTTGCACTTTTATATATCGTTAATGTTAACTATTTGAAATAGTTCTCGTTATAATAACTATATAATCAAGAACTTAAGGAAACAATTTGTACAAAATGCACAAAAGTTTGGAGGGGTTTTTGGTTAGATACACAATCATCTTAAATATACGGGAGGACAAAAAGATGAAGAAAAAAGTTTTATCAGCGTTACTTGTTTCTGCAATGACAGTTTCGATGGTAGCAGGATGCGGATCCAGCAGTTCATCTGATTCAGCAAGCAGTGACACAACAGAGACAGCCGAGACAGAAGCAGCAGAGACAGAAGCAGCAGAGACAGAAGCAGCTGAAGATGCAGAGAGCACAGACGAAGCAGCCGGTGGAGAGAACAAACTTACAGTTTACGCATGGGATGCAAATTTCAACATTCCTGCACTCGAGGCAGCAGAGGCTGACTATCAGGCAAATGTTGATCCTGATTTCGATCTTGAGATCATCGAGCAGTCACAGTCATCTGACGTAGAGGATGCCGTAACATTGGCAGGATCTTCAGGAGACTATAGCACATTACCTGACATCGTTCTCTTCCAGGATCATTACATTCAGAGATATGTAGCTGATTATCCGGATGCATGGGTAGATGCTACAGACGCTGAGGGAATGGATTGGGACAATGTTGGAGCAGAGAAACTTTCTTACTCAACAATCGACGGAAAACATTACGGATTCCCTGTTGACAACGGAACAGCAATCTTCGCTTACAGAACAGATATCCTCGAAGAGTGCGGATACACAATCGATGATATGACAGGAATCTCTTGGGCAGACTTCATCTCAATCGGTGAGGAAGTATATGCCAAGACAGGAAAATATCTCCTTTCTATGGATGGATCCGGAAACGATCTTATCTATATGATGATGCAGGCTGAAGGCGCTTCACAGTTCAAGGATGGCGCAATTGACATCGTTGGAAACGAGACAGCAGAGAGAGTAATCGCAACAATCGTTGAGATGGCTCAGAAGAACGTACTTTACCTTGCAAATGACTGGTCAGATTACACAGATCAGACAATCGTAGGAGACATGGTTGCAGGTGTTATGAACGGAAACTGGATCATCCCTACTATCGAGCAGGTTTCAGAGAATGCAGGAAAGTGGGAGATCACATCTCTTCCTACACTTGACGGTGGAGAAGGATACGCAGCAAACGGTGGATCTTCACTCTATATCACAGCTAACTGCCAGAACGTTGACCTTGCAAAGAAGTTCCTTGCTTACACATTCGGCGGAAGCACTGTAACTTATGATGCAGCTCTTACAAACGGTGGTGTTATCTCTTGTTGCGCAACAGCAGCTGAGTCTGATGTATATCAGCAGGGTGTTGACTACTTCAACGGACAGGCTATCTACGCTAAGATCGTTGAGATGGGAACAAACGTACCTGTAGTTGAGCAGAATGACTTCCACTACACAGCACGTGAGAACCTTGGAAATGCTATCATCAACGCAGTTAACGGATCAGACCTTGCTACTGAGCTTCAGAATGCACAGGATCAGATAAGCTTCGCAATGGGTAACTAATGCGGATATATACCGAGTAAAGTTATAACGGTGAACATCAAAACGGGGAGGCGGGATACCGTTTCCCCGTTTTTTGAAGGAAAAAGGAGGTACTGACCTTGGAGAAGAAAAAGCGAGGAATGAGCATTACCGCTAAGCAGAAGACAGCAGGTTGGCTTTTCTTGACTCCGGCCACGGTACTGCTTGTAATCATGAGTTTCTACCCGATAATACAGGCAGTTTTTACATCATTTAAAACAGGTTCATCTGCAAATATGCAGTGGGCCAATCCATTGACATACAACTATTCGAGAATGTTTGCGGATACTATTTTTCAGACCGCAATGAAAAACACATTTCTTTATCTCATAATTCAGGTGCCTATAATGCTTGTTCTTGCAATGCTTTTGGCACAGCTTTTGAATAATAAAGATTTGAAATTCAAGGGATTTTTCCGAACTTGTGTATTCTTACCATGTGCTACCTCACTGGTATCATACTCTCTTATTTTTAAATCTCTGTTCGCAACACAGGGACTTATAAATACAATATTGGTAAAATTGGGAATCTTCGCTGAAAATTACAACTTTTTGGGGACACCGACAAGTGCCAAAGTTATTATCATACTGGCTCTCCTCTGGAGATGGACCGGATACAACATGGTATTCTTCTTGGCGGGATTACAGAACATTGAATATTCAGTGTATGAGGCAGCAAAGATAGACGGTGCAAGCTCGTGGCAGACATTCTGGCACATAACCGTTCCGCTTTTGAAACCGACTATCGTCATGACAGCAATAATGTCAATAAACGGTACATTACAGCTCTTCGACGAGTCTGTAAACCTCACAAGCGGAGGACCGGCAAATGCCACAATCACGATGTCTCATTACATTTACAATAATTCTTTCGGAAACGGTGTAGCGAACTTCGGTTACGCTTCGGCACTCTCATTTATAGTATTTATATTTGTTGCAGTGCTTGCATTCATAAACATGAAAGTGGGTGATACACGTGACTGATAAAAAAATAAAAGGAAATATGATTCAAAGAAGACTTATTCCGTCATATATTTTTCTTAGTATAGTATCATTTATATCCGTGTTCCCACTTTTCTGGATGGTTACAGCAGCGACAAACAACACGGTAGACGTGGCCAGAGGAAAAATCTGGTTCGGTGATCAGGCGGCAGTGAACCTGTCAAATCTTCTTGCCGGTCAGGATCTCTGGGGCGCACTTGGAAACTCGTTTTTCTATGCGGGCGTTCAGACAATAGTAGCAATCTTTGTCTGCTCATTGGCAGGCTATGGATTTGAGCTTTATCATGACAAATACAAGGACAAATTATTCTCTGTTCTTCTTCTTGCCATGATGGTTCCGGCGGTTGCAACAATGATTCCTCTTTTCAAGATGATGGCAAAATGCGGATTTTTGAATACTGTATGGGCATTCATGCTTCCTACAATATCAACACCGTTTCTCATCATGATGTTCAGACAGAACTCGAGAAACTTCCCGGTTGATGTCATAGAGGCTGCAAGAATAGACGGACTCAGCGAATTTAAGATCTTCTTCCAGATGTATATGCCGATTCAGAGATCGACATATGCGGCAGCAGCTGTTATTACATTTATGAATTCGTGGAATGCATATATGTGGCCAAGAGTTGTTATGACAGACAACAGGGCACAGACGATGCCGATGCTTATAGCAAACCTTGCGGCAGGATATACCGTAGATTACGGAATGCTTATGATGGGAGTTTTGTTTTGTACGGTTCCTACTATCATCATTTTCTTCATATTGCAGAAACAGTTTGCCGAAGGAATTACAGGTGCGGTTAAATAGGACATGTAAAGCTAAAAGAAAAATGGTTATTTATGCAGGGTTTGCAACTGATTTGCAGACCCTGCCTTTTTTTGCGCGAAATTATTACAAAGAAAATTGTAAAGCTACGGAAATGAAAGGCTTTTAGGCAAAAAAAAGATGAATAATTTTGCTTTTTTTTGTTGGAATTTGCGCATTATTTATGTGGTAGACGTGATATTCTTATGCTAACCTAATTAAAAAATATAAATTGTGAAAGGATACTCTGTTATGAGCCAGTTTGATTTTAATATCGTAAAAAATCCGGAGGTTTTTGAACAAAACAGAATGCCTGCGCATTCAGACCATGTTGCGTATGCGAATGACTATGAGGCGAAGATCAGAAAGACAAGCCTTAGAATGTATCTGAACGGAATATGGAAGTTTTCATATGCAAAAAATTATGATCTTGCCGTTAAAGGGTTTGAGGCATGTGATTATAACAGTGATGAGTGGGACGATATAAAAGTTCCTGCACATATTCAGATGGAGGGATATGATGTTCCACAGTATTCAAATACTGTATACCCATGGGAACAGAGAGAGCAGATAAATCCCG
Organism: Lachnospiraceae bacterium; assembly: GCA_024695665.1. Classification (GTDB taxonomy): domain Bacteria; phylum Bacillota; class Clostridia; order Lachnospirales; family Lachnospiraceae; genus JAILHT01. Next base: position 3,857 of record JAILHT010000015.1, on the reverse strand, counting down.
GTGAGATTCCTACGATATTCAATCCTGTTGCAACTTATATAAAGAAATTTGAGATTCCCGAGAATATGAAAGGAAAGAAGACAGTTATTTCGTTCCAGGGAGTTGAGAGTGGATTTGCCCTCTGGGTAAACGGAGAGTATGTTGGTTACAGCGAGAACTCGTTCGATCCGGCAGAGTTTGATATAACAAAATTTTTGAAGGATGAAGAAAACAAGATTGCTGTTCAGGTATTCAGATGGACAGCCGGAAGCTGGCTTGAAGATCAGGATTTTTTCAGATTTTCCGGTATATTCAGAGATGTATATATTTATGTCATACCTGAGGCACATGTAAATGATATAAGAACCGAAGCGCTCCTCAACGAGGATTACTCAAAGGGAAGAGTCGAGTCGACTTTTAAGACGGAGGGAAAAGGAAGCGTTGAGGCTATACTTTTCGGTTCGGCTTTGAGATGTGCAGACAAAGGATTTTACACACATACCAACAGCGAGGTTGTTGCAAAAGCAGATCTCACTCTCGGGGATAAGCTTGTACTTGAGGTTGAAAATCCTGCACTTTGGAGTGCAGAGTGCCCGATGCTTTACTTCTTAAAACTGAATGTTAAGGATGAAAACGGCAGGCTGACGGAGGTTATCTGCCAGAATGTCGGTTTCAGAAAGTTTGAGATGAAAGACAAACTTATGCTTTTGAACGGAAAGAGAATAGTATTTAAGGGCGTAAACCGTCATGAATTTTCCGGAAAGCAGGGAAGAGTTCCGGACTATGACGAGCTTGTAAAAGACCTTGTCACAATGAAAAGACACAATATCAATGCGATAAGAACCTGTCATTATCCGGACGATTCGGCAATATATGAGCTTTGCGATATCTTAGGACTCTATATGATAGCCGAGAACAATATGGAGACTCACGGAAGCTGGGAGCACTATTACGACGGCAAAGGAAGATCGCCTGAGAGTTTTATCGTTCCTTGCGACAAAGATGAGTATATGGAAATGATGCTCGACCGTGTAAACAGCTGCTATCAGAGGGACAAAAACCATCCGGCAATACTTATCTGGTCTGTCGGAAATGAGTCCTTCGGTGGAAAAGTAATATACGCGATGAGCAACAAATTCAGAGAACTGGATAAAGAGAGGCTCGTGCATTACGAGGGAGTTTTCTTTGACAGAAGATACAATGACTCAAGTGATATGGAGAGCCAGATGTATCCTAGTGTTGCATCGATAAAAGAATTTTTGGCTGAACATAAGGAGAAACCTTTTATCTGTTGTGAGTACACCCATGCTATGGGCAACTCCTGCGGAGGAATGAAGCTTTATACTGATCTGTCAGATGAGGAGCCTAGATACCAGGGTGGGTTTATCTGGGATTACATTGACCAATCGATAATAACAAAAGACAGATACGGTAAAGAGTATATGGCATACGGCGGTGATATGGGAGAGAGACCGAACGACGGAATCTTCTCATGCAACGGAATCGTATACGGAGGAAACAGAAATCCTTCTCCTAAGATGCAGGAAGTCAAGTTCAATTATCAGAATATCTCTGTTGAATTTGATGATTCGGCAAAAACTTTTAAGGTAGTAAATAAAAATCTTTTTGTAGACACTGATGTTTTTGATGCGTTTGCAATTCTTTTGTCAGACGGAAAGGAGACAATGAGAGTGACTATGGATTTGAAGGTCGCTCCGCTCTCCGAGGATAAGTTCGAGGTACCTCTTGAGATTGTTTCTTTCATAAGCGAGACAGAGAAAAATGATACGATAAAAGACAAGCCGGAATTTACTGTTAGAGTAGTATTTGCACTCAAAGAAAAGACCCTCTGGGCTGATTTGGGCCATGAGGTTGCCTTCGGGGAAAAGGTTTTAAAGAAGGCGGTCAGCGCATATACCTGCGACAAGAAAATTGAAGTTGTCGATGCATTAAACAATGTTATAGCTGTCGGAGAGAATTTTAAGGCAATCTTCTCAAAGACAAAGGACGGAATCATTTCCTACAAATATGCCGGAAAAGAGATGCTTCCAAACTATATTCCGAAACCGAATTTCTGGAGAGCGTCAATAGACAATGACAACGGATGTATGATGCCTCAGAGATATGCAAAATGGAAGATAGCAAGCGAACTTCTCTATGCCAAGAAAGCAAATAAACAGGATGAGATACTCACAACCGTTGAGGTTGGAGACAAATATGCAAAGATAACATATCATTACTTCACACCGACCGAGCCGGAAGCTGAGTTCGTTCTCTCATACAAGGTGTTCGGAGACGGCACGATAGAGACGAATCTTGAGTATGATCCAATCAAGGAACTTAAGGATATGCCTGAGTTTGGAGTGATGTTCAAATTTGATGCGGATTATGACAACCTTGAGTGGTACGGTCTTGGTGAGGCTGAAACCTACGCCGACAGAAAGAATGGCGGAAAGATGGGAGTGTACAAAAACAAGGTTTCAGACAATATGGCTGAATATGCAAGACCGCAGGAGTGTGGAGCCAAATGTGATGTGCGTTATGCCAAGATAACCGACACCTACGGAAGAGGAATGATGTTCTTCGGCGACGATCTCATGTTCTCGGCACTTCCGTACACGCCGAGCGAGATAGAAAATGCAAACCATCCTTATGAGCTGCCGGAGGTTCACTATACGGTAGTGCGTGTGGCAAAGAGTCAGATGGGTGTAGGCGGAGACAACAGCTGGGGCGCAACACCGCTTCCGGAGTATCTTATAAACACAGACAAAAAGATGAGCTTTACGTTCTGCTTCAGAGGAATCAGAGAATAAAATATATAACAGGAGATCGGACATGGAAAAAATCGAAATGGATTTAAAAAATAAATTTGTCGAAGTTTTCGGGGATGAAGGAAATATTGAGATATACTTCGCTCCGGGGCGCGTGAATCTTATCGGAGAGCACACGGACTACAACGGAGGACATGTATTTCCATGTGCTCTGACAATAGGAACTTACGGCGCAGTCAGAAAGAGAAGCGACAAGAAACTCCGCTTTTTTTCAATGAATTTTGAGAATCTCGGAGTCATAGAGTCAAGTATAGAGAATCTCAAACCTGAGAAGGAAGCGGATTGGACTAACTATCCGAAGGGAGTCATATGGGCATTTAAAGAGAGAGGCATGGAGATTGAAAGTGGATTTGATCTTGTCCTCTTCGGAAATATTCCAAACGGATCCGGACTTTCATCCTCGGCATCGGTTGAGGTCCTCACAGGATATATCTTAAAAAACCTTTATGGTTTTGATGTGTCAAACAAGGATCTTGCACTGATCGGACAGTTTTCCGAGAACAACTTTAACGGTGTGAATTGCGGAATTATGGACCAGTTTGCAATCGCAATGGGAAAGAAAAATCATGCGATATTCCTCGACACAGCCACACTTGAGTACGAGTATGCTCCTGTGAAACTTGAGAATGCAAAAATCGTCATCTCATGCAGCAACAAGAAGAGAGGACTTGCCGATTCAAAATATAACGAGAGAAGAAGTGAGTGCGAGAGCGCTTTGGCATATCTTAAAAAGGTATGCGATATAGAAAGCCTTGGAGAACTCACTGATGAGAAGTTTGATGAGCTTGCTTCAAATATTCCTTCAGAGGTTAACCGCAGGAGAGCAAAGCATGCGGTATACGAGAATCAGAGAACAGTCAAAGCGGTGAATGCATTAAAAGAAAATGATGTCACAGAATTTGGAAGACTTATGAATGCATCACATGTATCCCTCCGCGATGATTATGAGGTTACCGGAGTGGAACTCGATACGCTTGTTGAGGAAGCCTGGAAGATAGACGGGGTTATAGGATCGCGTATGACAGGTGCAGGATTCGGTGGATGTAC
>JAILHT010000005.1 GCA_024695665.1 Lachnospiraceae bacterium | reverse complement strand
TTTGATAATCATACTTATCGCTTCGTTGTTCGGAACAGTCCTTTCACCTTATGATCCGGATGCCATCGATCTGGCAAACACCTTTGCCGGATTTTCACCTGAACACCTTTTTGGAACGGACGAGATGGGAAGGGATATGTTTTCACGAATGTTGACCGGAGCGCACACCACGATAATAAATGCAGTGCTGGTTGTTGTGATAGCTGACACCATAGGGGTGCCGATAGGCATCTTGTGCGGGTACTACGAAGGAAAAATCGACAGCGTTGTTATGAGAATATGGGATATCATAGCGGCATTTCCTCCGCTCATACTTGCGATGATATTCGTTGCGATATTCGGAAAAGGCGAGATGAATGCGGTGGTTGCAACGGGAATTGTTTATATTCCGATGATATCTAGACTCACAAGATCGGGGGTACTTACAGAAAAGACAAAAACCTATGTCGAGACCGCAAGATCGCTGGGTTATTCGGACAACAGGATTATGTTCAGTCATATTTTCCCGAACGTCGTTCCTACACTTTTGGCCGAGTTTACACTGGATATCGGATACGCGATTATTGGTCTTGCGTCTTTGAGCTATCTCGGTATGGGAGTTCAGGCGCCGAAGTCCGACTGGGGATCGATCCTACAGTCCGGAATGACACTTTTGTTCAAGGCGCCGACGGTGGCATTGATACCGGGAATCACGATAGTTGTGACCGTGGTGACTTTAAATATGTTTACCGACTGTGTACAGATGTATCTCGATCCTACTCAAAGAAGGCTGCCTCGAATTGACAGATATAAGAAGAGGGAGGAAAAACGCCATGCAAAAACTATCGGATAACATTGTGGAAATAGAAGATCTGAAGGTCGAGCTTATGTCTGTAGACGGAATCGTAACGGCGGTCAGAGGCGTGGATCTTAAGGTTATGAGAGGTCGTATACACGGGATTGTCGGGGAGAGCGGATGCGGAAAGTCGGTCATGACAAAGTCCATAATGAGACTGCATGACGAGAAAAAGACAGCTTACTCAGGGAAGATTTTTTTTGACGGTGAGGAGATTACAGGTCTCAAGGAGAAAAGGCTTAGGGAGCTCAGGGGGAAAGATATCGCGATGATTTTTCAAAATCCGATGACCTCTCTAAGCCCTATCATGAAGATCGGTGAGCAGATAAGTGAGGCGATACTGGCAAAGAGTGATATATCAAAGGAGGAAGCAAAAACAAAGACGCTCGAAATACTTGAGATGGTCGGTATAACACCGGCTGCAGACAGGTATGAAATGTATCCGTTTGAGTTGAGCGGAGGTCTTTTGCAGAGAGTCATGATTGCAATGGCAATGGTGAATGAGCCGAGACTTCTCATTGCGGATGAGCCTACGACAGCGCTCGACGTTACGATTCAGGCGCAGATACTGAATCTGATGAAGAAAATGCAAAAAGACACGGGCGTCACAATCATCTTCATAACGCATGACCTGGGTGTCATAGCGGAGATGTGCGATACGGTTTCTGTCATGTATGCAGGGAAGGTGGTCGAGACGGCCTCGGTCATGGAACTTTTTGACAAGCCTGCGCACCCGTACACAAAAGCGCTTCTCGACAGTATGCCAAAGGGAAGCGACACGAGAGACAGGCTGACGACGATTCAGGGAGCACCGCCGTCTCTCAGCATGAATATAAAGGGGTGTAGTTTTGCACCGAGATGCAAATATGCCTGTGACAAATGCAAAAGCGAGGAACCTAAGATGACAAAGCTTGACGTGAGACATACGTCGACTTGCCTTTTTGCTGCGGAATTGTACAAGAAAGGGGAGATAGCGATTGGCAACTAAACTTGTGGAAGTAAAGCATATAAAAAAGTATTTCCCTGTGGGAAAGGACAGTTTTTTGCATGCGGTGGATGATGTCTCCTTTGAGATTGAAAAAGGCGAGATATACGGAATTGTGGGTGAGAGCGGATCCGGAAAGTCGACGATAGGCCGGTGTATCCTGCGATTGCTTGAGATAGATGAGGGCGAAGTGTTTTTTGCCAAGGAGAGGATAGACGACCAGACGAAGTCACAGATGGCGCCGATAAGGCCACAGATGCAGATGGTTTTTCAGAATCCTTTGGCTTCGTTCAATCCCAAAAAATATATCGGCGCGACTTTCAGGGAACTTGGGAAGGTATATCACCTATCGAAGGAAGAACTGAACGAGAGGATAATAAATCTGCTTGAGCTTATCAATCTGCCGGCTGATGTGCTTGCGAGAATGCCAAATCAGCTGAGCGGAGGCCAGCTTCAGAGACTTGCTGTGGCCAGGTGCCTTCTTCTAAACCCCAAATTTATCGTTGCGGACGAGCCGGTGTCGGCGCTAGATGTGTCGGTTCAGGCACAGATTTTGAACCTGATTTTGGATCTGAGGGACAAGATGGGGCTCACAATTCTTTTCATATCGCACGATTTGAACGTCGTCCAGAGAATATGTGATAAGGTTGCGGTTGTCTATCTGGGCACCATAGTCGAGCAGGCGACAAAAGAGGAACTGTTTTTGCACACGGCGCATCCTTATACAAAGGCGCTCATGAATGTAAAACCTATAGAGCATCCGTCGCTTAGGTCGGACAAGGAGGTACTCATGGGAGATATTCCGAGTGCCGTCGATGTGAAGGAAGGTTGCAGATTTGCCGGAAGATGTCCGAAATGCGAGAAAGGTTTGTGCGACTGCGTCACACCGCCGCTTGTGGCTATAAACGAGAATCATTTTGTCGCATGTCATCATCCGCTTTAGAGGAGGTTTGTATGGACAACTTTATTGTAACCATAGCGAGGGGCTATGGAACGGGAGGAAAAGAGATAGGCAGTAAGTTGGCAGAAGCCTACGGAATTCAATGCTATGAGAGAAGAATTCTCTCCCTTGCCTCGCAGCTCAGTGGGATAGAGGAAGACGAGTTCAAAAAGATAGACGAGAAGATAAGGGAGAAGAGCTGGAAGGATATGCTTTCAAAGCTTCCTATAGTAAATACATCGGAGGCGAAACTGCACAAATTTGTGTCGGACGATCTTCTGTTTGAATACCAGGCGAAGATTATAAGGACTTTAAGCAAGACGGAATCCTGTGTGATCGTGGGCAAATGCGCTGATTATGTTTTAAAAGGGATGCCTAATGTCGTGAGTGTTTATATCGAGGCGCCGAGGGAATACACGAGGGAGCGTATCATGGAAAAACATAAAGTCCCAAAGGAGATAGCGGACGACATGATAACGAAAACGGACAAGTACAGAGCGGATTATTACGCACAGTACACGCACGGAAACTACTGGACGAACCCGGTAAACTATGATATCACGTTGAACTCGTCGACGCTCGGGATAGACGGATGTATCGCTATGATAGAGCACTGCCTAAAGGAGAAGGTCAAGATACCCTACCCAAACGGTAAATAAATTACTCCCAAAGTGGTACAAAAAGAACTTGGGGAGTAATAAAAGGGTAAATAGATGTAATTGTTTAAGTATATTGTTTGCTGTAAAGTCTTTTACAAGAAAGCAAAGGAGCTGACGGAGAAATCCGCCGGTTCCTTTTTTGGTTAAGGAGGTTGATATATGAGTTATCCTACAGTTGATTTTTTATTCCTCTCCGAGGAGGACATGATAAAAGCTGGTGTAGAGGACATGCCTGCATGTATAGATGCGATGGAGGAGGTCGTAAAATGCCTTAACAGCGGCGATTATGTAATGGGTGGCGAAAACCACAATTCACATGGATGTCAGGTTTCGTTCCCGGAGGAGTCAAAGTTTAAGAACATGCCGCTCGACACCGGCGATGACCGAAGATTCATGGCTATGCCGGCCTACATGGGAGGCTCGGTGGATCTCATGGGAATGAAGTGGTACGGAAGCAACAGTGATAACAGAAAGATCGGCCTTCCGAGATCCATCTTGACGGTCATGTTGAACGATAAGACGACGGGCGCTCCGCTCGCACTTATGTCGGCAAATATATTGAGTGCTATGAGAACCGGAGCGATTCCCGGGGTAGGCGCCAGATATCTGGTGAAAAAGGATGCCAGAGTCTGTGGAATATGCGGGCCGGGTGTCATGGGAAAAACCTCACTTGAGGCAATCCTCTCCGTATGTCCGAACATAGAGGAGATAAAGGTTAAGGGCAGAGGAGAAAAGTCACTAAATGCTTTTATCGAGTACGCCTGTGAAAAATACAAGACGATTCCAAAGATCAGGGCGGTTGAGACGGTCGAGGAACTCGTGAGAGATTCGGATGTCATATCATTTGCGAACTCAGGAAATACAGATCCGAGCACCTATCCTTTTGTAAAGAAAGAATGGATAAAACCGGGTGCGGTGTTGATCGGAGTGAGCTGTTTTGATATGGATTCAAAGGAACTCGCAGAGTGCACGCTGGTTGTTGACAATATGAAGCTGTATGAGGCATGGGAGGAAGAATTCCCTTATCCGTCCTTCGGAGCAAACAACATCATAGGGTCGAAGTTTACCGATATGGCTCACGACGGAATCATAGACAAGTCGGACATAATTGACCTCGGAGACATAATATACGGGAAAAAACCGGGAAGAGTATCGGACGATCAGATATTTGTATATTCGGTGGGAGGAATGCCGGTTGAGGATGTGGCCTGGGGAAAGCATTGCTACGACAGGGCGCTTGAGCTGGGGCTAGGGACAAAACTCAGACTTTGGGAGAAACCTCATCTGGCATAGATGAGACAGAAAGGAGCACACAAGATGGCAGAGAGAATTAAGGAGCATCCGATTCTTGGAGATATAAAAAAAGGTGAACCGGTAAAGTTCACTTTTGACGGAAAAGAAGTTATGGGATATGAGGGGGAACCGATTGCTGCGGCGCTTAAGGCAGCAGGGCTTATGGTTCACAGATATACAAAGAAGGAGCACAAGCCGAGAGGAATCTTTTGTGCGATCGGCAGATGCACGGATTGCGTAATGGTGGTCGACGGAGTGCCAAATGTGAGAACTTGTATAACGCCGCTCACCGCGGGCATGGAAGTGAAAACACAGTACGGTGTGAGCGACAAGCCGTTTGAAGAACAGTAAGTAAGGAGCCTAAGCTATGAAAAGATATGATTTGATTGTAGTCGGAGCCGGACCGTCCGGACTCTCAGCAGCCATAGAGGCGGCAAAAAAAGGATTGAAGGTTGTTGTTTTTGATGAGAACGAAAAACCGGGAGGACAGCTATTTAAACAGATTCACAAATTTTTCGGTTCAAAGGAACACCGCGCGAAAGTCAGAGGATTTGTGATAGGACAGCAGCTTTTGGACGAGGCGGATGAAGCCGGAGTAAAAGTCGTTTTAAATGCTACCGTGATAGGGCTCTACCAGGATAAAGAGGTAGTCGTAAAGCTGGGAGGTGAGGTCGTTCATTACAAGGGGGACGCCGTCATCATTGCTACGGGAGCAGCCGAGAACATGGTTACTTTTCCGGGGTGGACACTCCCGGGCGTTATAGGAGCCGGAGCAGCTCAGACCATGATGAACCTTCACGGAGTATTGCCGGGGAAAAGGGTTCTCATGCTGGGTTCCGGAAACGTCGGACTTGTCGTTTCATTCCAGCTTGAACAGTGTGGTTGTGAGGTTGTAGCTTTGGTCGATGCGGCACCGAGAGTCGGAGGATACGGAGTGCATGCTGCGAAGGTTGCCAGAACCGGGGTTCCTTTTTATCTTTCACATACCATAGTTGAAGCCGAGGGAGATGAGTGTGTGACCGGTGTCACAATCGCCGAGGTGGACAGCAGTTTCAAATTTATACCGGGTACCGAGAAACATTTTGATGTCGATACGATATGCCTCGCAGTCGGACTTTCCCCGATGTCGCAGCTGTTGAAGATGGCTGGCTGCAAGATGGAGGACAACCCGAAGAGAGGCGGACAGGTTCCGATAAGCGACAGCTACGGACAGACTTCTGTTCCGGGAATATTTGTCGCGGGAGACGTATCGGGAATCGAGGAGGCGTCCTCGGCGATGATAGAGGGAAGAATGGCCGGAAATGTAGCGGCTGAGTACCTGGGATACATTGAGAAAGATGCACTGAAAGAGGAACTTGATACCTTGGATAAGGCTCTCGACGGACTCAGACAAGGCATGTTTGCACCTTCAAACAGAGGAAAACTCATAGAAAAGACGGATGAGGGAATAGAAGTTTCACAGAGCTTGCTCAAAAATGGATATATCGCCGATGAGGAAATCGAGAGATTTCCGGGAGTTGTGCGTAAGGTAGGTGTACATCCGGTGATTGAATGTACGCAGAATATTCCTTGTAACCCTTGTCAGGATGCTTGCAAAAAAGGCTGCATCTCGATAGGAAAAAACATCACTTCCCTTCCTATTGTTGTGGACGGTTCGGAGTGCATCAACTGCGGAATGTGTGTGGCAAACTGTTCCGGACAGGCAATCTTTCTGGTTGATGAGGACAAGGGGGATGGAAGCGCGGAGATTACTTTGCCTTATGAATTTTTGCCTTTGCCTGAGGAAGGTACAAAAGGATTTGGTCTTGGAAGAGACGGAAAAGTAGTATGTGAGGCTGTCGTGACAAAGTGCAGATCGTCGAAGGCATTCGACAAGACGCACCTTCTCACCATAAAAGTTCCGAAGGAATATGCTATGAAAGCCAGATTTTTCAAGGTTTCATAAATTGGAGGTGCGATATGAATTCAGTAAATGACAGAACAAGAGATATAGGTCCGTTTGTACCGGGACCGGACGATGATATGTTGATCTGCAGATGTGAGGAGATCACCAAAGGTGAGATAAGACAGGCGGTTCACGACGGAATGTGGACTTTGACCGAGATAAGAAGATATTTGAGGACAGGAATGGGACTCTGCCAGGGACAGACCTGCAGCAAACTGGTAAAAGGAATTGTTGCAAGAGAACTGGGCGTCTCTCCGGCGGAGCTTGAGCCGGCGACGAGCAGGGTTCCGATGAGACCTATAGAGATGAGAGTATTCGCCAATGAGGCAGATTCAAACAAGGAGGGCGAATAGTATGAAGACAAGTGCTGAAGTAGTAATCGTAGGCGGCGGAATCATAGGATGCGCCACAGCATATTATCTGGCAAAAAGAGGAGTTGACGTGATCGTTCTCGAGGGCTCCGACCACATCGGAAACGGAGGAAGTAGCCGAAACGGAGGTGGAGTGAGACAGTCGGGAAGAGATGTGAGAGAACTTCCGCTCGTGATGTACGGCATAAAAAATCTGTGGCCTACGCTCTCGGAGGAACTTGAGGTCGACTGCGAGTATCATCAGGATGGAAACTTAAGACTTGGAAAAAACGATAAGCACAAGGCAATCCTCACAAAACTTGCAAACAATGCAAAGGGAGTGGGACTCGATGTGAGAATGATAGACGGGGATGAGGTGAGACAGATCAATCCTTATCTCTCGAGGGAGGTGACTTGTGCGAGCTGGTGCCCGACAGACGGTCATGCGAACCCGCTCACAACGACACTGGGATTTTACAAGATGGCAAGAAGGCTAGGTGTGACCTTTATCTCAGGGGAACCTGTAAAAGAACTCCGTGTGATCAGGGGAAAGATAAGAAAAGTCATAACTCCAAACAACGTGTATGAGGGGGAGAATGTCCTTGTAGCGGCAGGACTTGACTCGAGGGAGATACTCACAACAGTAGGAATCGATATTCCTATGACAAACTCTCTTCTCGAATGTCTTGTGACTGAGGCTCAACCGCATATGTTCGATCAGATGCTTGGAACTGCTGAGGCTGATTTTTATGGTCATCAGACAAAACACGGATCCTTTGTCTTCGGTGGATCCTCAGGACTTGAGAGATATAACAAAGACAATGGAATGGTCTCAAACAGCGCGATGACGGCTCCTTGCATATGCAGAGGAATAATGAAATATTTCCCTGATCTTGCGGACGCGAAGATAGTTCGTACATGGGCGGGATGGATGGATGCATCTCAGGACGGAGTACCGGCCCTTGGAACCGTGGATGAGATACCGGGGCTATTTGTTGCATGTGCGTTCAACGGGCACGGATTCGGGATAGCACCTGCAGTTGGAGATCAGCTCGCGGAGCTCATTGTCACGGGAAAGACGAAAGTCGATCTGGGAGATCTCCACTATGACAGATACAAAGCTAAGATTTAACCGCAACAAAAGACCCCACCAAACCTTTAAAATGCCGGCATAGATGGGGTTGAGAGGATTATAGGAGATTGGAAACTTTATGAACAATTTTACTTTTAATATACCAACGGATATTAGATTTGGAAGAGGACAGGTGGAATGCCTGCCCGAAGAACTCTCAAAATACGGAAAGCGTGTGCTTTTGGTATACGGAGGCGGAAGCATAAAGAAAACGGGGCTGTATGATACGATAAAAGAGCTTTTGAGCGATTTTGAGATATACGAACTGAACGGTATTGAACCGAATCCAAAACTTACATCTGTAGAGGCGGGGGCATCTGTTTGTAAGGAAAAGAAGGTCGATGTCATTCTCGCGGTCGGCGGGGGCAGCGTTATAGACGCGTCAAAACATATAGCCTGTGCAAGCTGTTATGACGGTGATGCCTGGGATCTTGTGCTGGATAGAAGTCTTGTGAAGAAGGCGCTTCCGATAGCGGTTGTACTTACGATATGTGCAACCGGCTCGGAGATGAACTCGGGGGCTGTCATCACAAACGAGAAGACAAAGGAGAAGCTTGAGATCAACACACCGCTTTTGTATCCAAGATTGTCCGTATGCGACCCGACATATCTGTTTACTCTCCCGAAAAAACAGACGGCAGCAGGTGCGGTTGACACTTTGTCCCATGTGATGGAACAGTATTTTCAGCCGAATGACGAGGCTTATATTACAGATGAGCTTAGCGAGGCGGTTATGAGAACGGTTGTGAAATATGCAAAGGTTGCATATGAGGTGCCGACGGATTACGAGGCCAGATCGAACCTCATGTGGGCCAGTACACTGGGACTCAACCACCTGCTTACGGTCGGAAAAGGAGGCGCCTGGTCGGTGCATCCTATAGAGCATGTTGTGAGTGCGTTCTATGATATAACACACGCTGTAGGCCTTGCCATTTTAACACCGGCATGGATGGAGAGCGCGCTGTCGGATGAGACAGCGCCCAGGTTTGCACGATTTGCCAGAGAGGTGTTTCATGTGAGCGAAAAAGATGATATGAAAGCAGCCGTACTTGGAATCGAAAAGGTGAAGGCATTCAACAAGAGCCTTGATATGCCGGCAAAGTTCTCTGAGGTTGGTATAGCCGATGAGCGGTTTGAGGAGATGGCAAAGGAAGCGGTAAGAACCAGCGGGATAGCAAAGAGAAGCTATGTCAAAATGGATGAAGCCTGCGTATATGAGATATTGGAAAAATGCAAATGACAGTTGTAAACTTAAAAAAGATCAGCTCCCTGTATAAGGTGGCTGATCTTTTTGGTTTTTGAAAGTTTTTTCATTACGTGGCACATACCACTGTTTTAGAATGTGCAGGTGACAGGTGCATCCGTAAATGAACAGATTGTTGCGGTAGCGTTCTTAAAATAGAGAACTTCGAATTTTCCGTCGCCGATGCTGTACATATTCTTGAGGTTTGGATTTGCCTCGAGCATGGCAACGCGGGCGTCGTCTCTGTCATCCGTAACAACCTCGCCTGCAAGGCGTATCCACTTTCCGTCATCTGTCATAGCAGATATCTCAATCTTCGGGTTCTTAACCATCTGCTTGTAGACGTCCTTTGTGTTTGCGGTTGTGATATAGAGCTTTCCCTCAAACTCACATACAGCCCCGAAAGGTCTGACTCTCGGCTGATCGCCATCGACGGTTGCAAGGTAGAAAGTTCCTGCTTTCTGCAAAAATTCCAATACTTCTTTCATTTTGATTCTCCTTTTGGTGCACATTTATTTCGCTAAAAATGTTATACTGAAAAAGTGTTTGTTGCATAGCAACGGTTACGGTTGTATTTTATAGATAAAGGACAAAAAACACAAGTACGTTCATTTTTGATACCGGTATCATATATGATACCTTATGGAGTTAATATGCAGGAGACAAATAACAAAGAATTGTTTGGAATATGTCCATATGTGACATCACAGAAATTACTTTCCGGAAAATGGTCGATATATCTTATGTACCTACTTAAGGAAGGTCCAATCCGTTTCAATGAACTTCAGAGACGAATGCCGGAAAACATGACGCACACTACGTTGTCAAGACAGCTCAAGCAGCTTGAGGACAGCGGTTTGATAGAGAGAAAAGTCTACTCGGAGATTCCTCCGAAGGTGGAATATGAGCTTAGCGATGTCGGCATGAAGTTCAACAGGGTGCTCGATGAACTTGAGGTGTGGGGCACCGAGTACATCGAGTATCTCAGCCGAAGCGAGAGAAAGAACGCGCAAAGTGAGTAAATACGGCATATGCCGACGGGAGGTTTATTTTGAAGATTATAAAGAGATCCGGAGAGGAAGTAGTATTTGATATTACAAAAATAACGGGAGCTATCATGAAGGCAAACCGTGAGGCGGAGCCAAATGAGAGACTCAGTGTCGAGCAGGTAAAAAAGATAGCCGCAAATGTCGAGGCAACCTGTGAGAAGGCAATCCGCGCGATGAATGTCGAGGAGATTCAGGATCTTGTCGAGGACGGGATCATGTCAGAGGGAGCCTATCATGTGGCCAGATTGTATATCACATACAGATACAAGAGACAGCTCGTTAGACAGTCAAACACAACAGACGGACAGATAATGACGATAATAGAGAGCCAGAACGAGGAGGCAAAACAGGAGAATTCCAACAAGAATCCGCTTTTGGCATCGACGCAGAGAGATTATATGGCGGGCGAAGTCAGCAAGGATCTTGCAAAGAGACTGCTCCTTCCACCGGAGGTTTGGGAGGCACACGAGAAGGGGCTTATCCATTTTCACGATGCGGACTACTTTGCACAGCATATCCACAACTGCTGTCTTGTAAACCTCGATGACATGCTCCAGAACGGAACCGTAATATCGGGAACTGCCATAGATTCACCGAATTCCTTCTCGGTGGCATGTACAGTTGCCTCGCAGATCATAGCTCAGGTGGCTTCCAGCCAGTACGGCGGACAGTCCATAAGTGCATATCATCTCTCGAAGTTTGTAAAGAAATCGAGAGCAAAATTTCAAAAAGAGGTGAGAGCCGAGTTTGAGGAAGCGAATATCAAGGCGACGGAGGATCAGATAAATAAGGTTGCCGAAGAGAGAGTCATAAAGGATATCGAAAAGGGCGTTCAGACCATCCAGTATCAGGTTGTTACTCTAATGACTACAAACGGACAGGCGCCTTTTATCACTTTATTCATGTATCTTGATGAAGCAGAAGAGGGCAGGGAGAGAGACGACCTTGCACTTGTTATAAAAGCCGTTTTGAACCAGAGGATACTCGGTGTAAAGAACGAGCAGGGCGTGTATGTGACACCGGCATTCCCTAAGCTTATATATGTTCTCGATGAGGACAATATTCACGAGGACTCAAAATATTACTATCTCACCAAACTCGCTGCGACATGCACAGCGAAGAGAATGGTGCCGGATTATATTTCGGCAAAGGTTATGAAGGAACTCAAAGTTGACAAGACCGGAAAAGGAACCGTGTACGCATGCATGGGATGCCGTTCGTTTCTCACTCCGGACAGAACCACGGAGAACGTTGCGAACGCGCTTGACTGGGATCCGAACAAGGGCAAGTACTATGGCAGGTTCAACCAGGGTGTTGTAACGATAAATCTTGTCGATGTGGCCTGCGCTTCGGGTGGAGACGTCGATGAGTTCTGGAAGATATATGACGAGAGGCTTGAACTTTGCTACAAGGCCCTCATGGCAAGACACAACAGACTTAAAGGGACAAAGGCGGACATCGCACCTATACTCTGGCAGCACGGTGCGCTTGCGAGACTTGGCAAGGGCGAGACTATAGACAAGCTCTTGATGGGCGGATACTCCACCATTTCACTCGGATATGCAGGACTTTATGAGTGTGTAAAATACATGACGGGAAAGAGCCATACGGACGAGGCCGCAAAGAGTTTCGCACTCGATGTAATGCAGCATATGAACGACGCATGTGCAAAGTGGAAAGCTGCGACAAATATCGATTTTTCGGTATACGGGACACCGCTTGAGTCCACAACCTACAAATTTGCAAAATGTCTTCAGAAGCGTTTCGGCATCATACCGGGTGTCACGGACAAGAATTATATAACGAACTCCTACCATGTACATGTTACTGAGAAAGTTGATGCATTTACAAAACTTTCTTTCGAAAGCCAGTTCCAGAAATTGTCACCGGGAGGGGCGATAAGCTATGTGGAAGTTCCGGATATGAAGGACAACATACCGGCGGTACTGTCCGTGATGACGCATATCTACGAGAACATAATGTATGCCGAGCTCAACACAAAGAGCGACTACTGCAGCGAGTGCGGCTATGACGGGGAGATACAGATAGTTACCGACAAGGACGGAAAACTCGTATGGGAGTGCCCGAATTGCGGAAACAGAAACCAGCAGACGATGAGCGTTGCAAGAAGGACCTGCGGTTATATAGGAACACAGTTCTGGAATCAGGGTAGAACGCAGGAAATCAAGGAGAGAGTGCTGCACCTGTAAACTTGCAAGCAAATATGCCAAAATGCTATACTCTTATGTTATAGAGTACGAATAGTAGGCTTAGAGGGTGAGGTATCAATGAGCAAAGACATAAAACTTAAGGGCAGCGTATACAATTACGTCCGATGGCCCTTATATTTACTGATAGTCCTGGTCATCGCAGATATTTTCATACTAAATGAAAACAAGCAGGCAGGTTTGATTATTGCCGTATTTTTGTTGATATATCTGTTGATATCGCTGTTTGTGATATACAAGGGCAGGGAAAGACTCTTGGAGGAGATGGTCAATTTTGCCACTCAGTACGGCACAGTCCAAAAGGAATTGCTGGAGCATTTGGATTTGGCATATGCGTTGATAGACAAGACCGGAAAGATTTTGTGGGTAAATGACAGTTTTGAGGAACTCACAGACAAGAACAAGGACTACAGAAAATCAATCACTTCGGTTTTTCCGGCTATAACAAAAGAAAAGATCGAAAAGTCCGCGGATGAGAGCATCTACGATTTCCAGTGGGACGGAAAGATGCTTCACGCAGTGGCAAAGAAGATGTACATAGACATCGAGGACAGCAAGGAGATTGAGAAAAAAGGCGACGATGTCACAGAGAATGATACGGAATTTCTCATTTCCCTTTTTGTCTACGATCAGACAGAACTTTATACATATATAAGAGAGAATCAGGAACAGAAACTTGTGAGCGCTCTCGTATATATAGACAACTATGACGAGGTAATGGATCGCGTACAGGATGTCAGAAAGTCGCTTTTGATAGCGCTTGTCGACAGAAAGGTAAACCAGTATTTTTCCAAGGCGGACGCACTCGTCAGAAAGACCGATATCGACAAATATTTTGTCGTTGTAAAAGAGAAATACTTAAAGCAGCTTGAGGATGATATGTTCTCCATCCTTGAGGAAGTAAAGACAATAAAAGCCGGAAATGACATGTCCGTGACTCTCAGTATGGGATTCGGTGTCAGCGGGGATACTTATAATGAGAATTATCAGTATGCAAGAACCGCTATAGACCTTGCTTTAGGACGAGGCGGAGATCAGGTTGTAGTAAAAGAGAACGAGCAGGTTTCCTACTACGGAGGAAAATCCCAGAAGGTAGAAAAAAACACCAGAGTAAAAGCGAGAGTTAAGGCACATGCACTTAGAGAGATGATGGAGAGCAAGGACAATGTGCTTGTAATGGGCCATCACTTGAGTGATGTCGATTCATTCGGAGCGGCAGTCGGGGTTTATGTGGCTGCGAGAGAGCTCGGAAAGAAATGTCAGATAGTAATAAATGATGTTACATCCTCATTGAAACCTTTCAAGGATATGTTTACACCTGAGCAGGGTTATCCGGAGGACATGTTTGTAAAGTCATCTCAGGCGATTGAGGCGGCGTACAGAAATACACTCATAATGGTGGTTGACACCAACAGGCCGAGTTACACGGAGTGCCCGGAGCTTCTTGACAGAAATCTTGCGATAGTTGTTTTTGACCATCACAGACAGGGCAGTGAAGTTATAAAGAATCCTGTGCTCTCATATATAGAGCCTTACGCATCAAGTGCATGCGAGATGGTTGCAGAAGTCTTGCAGTATTTTGCGGATTCGGCGATAAAGCTCAAACCGCAGGAGGCGGACAGCATATATGCCGGAATTCTTATAGACACAAACAGCTTTTCGACAAAGGCCGGAGTCAGAACCTTTGAGGCGGCTGCATACTTGAGAAGATGTGGAGCGGATCTCGTGAGAGTCAGAAAACTTTTGAGAAATGATTTTGAGTCTTATCAGGCAAAAGCCGAGGTTTTGCAGAATGCCACCATATACAGGGAAGCGTTCGCTATATCCGTATGTACAGCAAATGTGGAGAGCCCGACAATAGTTGCGGCGCAGGCGGCGAACGAGCTTTTGAACATAACGGGAATAAGAGCATCATTTGTCCTGACGGAATATCAGGGAAAAGTATTTATCAGTTCGAGATCAATCGATGAGAACGTTCAGGTAATCATGGAAAGACTAGGCGGTGGAGGCCATCTCAATATAGCCGGAGCACAGAGAAATGAGCCGGTAAACGAGGTCAAAAAGATCATCCAGAATACACTCGATCAGATGATAGAAGAAGGAGCAATAGAGATATAATGAAAGTTATATTGTTGGAAGATGTAAAAAAAGTCGGTAAAAAAGGCGATGTGGTAGATCTCAACGACAGCTATGCAAGAAACGTTGTTATCGCCAAGAAACTAGGTATTGAAGCAACAAGCAAGGCATTAAACGACCTTAAGCTTCAGAACAAGAATGCGGACAGACTTGCGCAGGAGAATTATGAAGCAGCTTTGGAACTTGCAAAAGAGATAGAAAAGATAAAAGTTGACGTGGCGATAAAGACAGGTTCGGGCGGAAAGACCTTCGGATCGGTTTCTTCTAAAGAGATATCAAATGCGCTCAAGGAGCAGTTCGGATTTGATGTTGACAAAAAGAAGATGCACCTGCCGGAGGCGTTGAAGAACCTTGGAACATACGAGGTGCCGGTAAAACTTCATCCAAAGGTAACCGCAACGCTTAAAGTACACGTTTCGGAGGACTAGTTTTATGGATGAACCTATACTAAAAAGGGTTATGCCAAACAGCCTAGAGGCTGAACAGTCGGTAATTGGTTCAATGATCATGGACAAGGAAGCCATAATAGCGGCCGGAGAGATATTGATAAAGGATGATTTTTATTATTCTCAGTACGGTCAGCTCTTCGATGCGATGATTGAGCTTTTCAATGAAGGTCAGCCTGTTGACCTTGTCACTTTGCAGGCGAAGCTAAAAAGCAAGGATCTTCCGCCGGAGATATCGAGCCTGGAATACGTGAGAGAACTTGTTACGGCAGTGCCTACATCCGCAAATATCAGATCTTATGCACAGATCGTAAAAGACAAGTCTGTGTTGAGAAGAATGATACGTGTGAATGAGGATATAGAGAACGCCTGCTACAGCGGAACCGGAGAGGTCGAGGATGTGCTGGCAGACGCGGAGAAGAAAATGTTCAACATCCTTCAGAATCAGGGCGGAGGAGACTTCGTCCCGATAAGGGATGTGGTAATAAATGCGCTTAAAAAAATTGATGCGGCTTCCCAGAGCGATGGAAACATTACCGGAATTCCTACGGGATTTACCGATCTGGATTTCAAGATGTCAGGTCTTCAACCGTCGGATTTTATTCTGATAGCGGCGAGACCGTCAATGGGAAAAACAGCATTTGCGCTCAATGTTGCTCAGTATGCGGCATTTCATGAGCATCTATCGGTAGCTATATTCAGTCTGGAGATGTCAAAGGAGCAGCTTGTAAACAGATTGTTTGCCTTGGAGTCGAGAGTTGAGGCGCAGAACTTGAGAAACGGTAACCTCACGGATTCGGAGTGGATGAGTCTCGTGGAAGGAGCCGGAGTAGTAGGCGAGTCAAGACTTATAATAGACGATACGCCAGGTATCTCAATAATGGAGCTCAGGAGTAAATGCAGAAAGTACAAGCTTGAGCATGGACTTGACCTTATAATGATCGATTACCTGCAGCTCATGTCGGGTTCCGGAAAATCCTCCGAGAGCAGACAGCAGGAGATCTCGGAGATATCAAGAGCACTAAAAGGTCTGGCGAGGGAATTGAATGTTCCCGTAATATCGCTCTCTCAGCTTTCACGTGCGGTTGAGGGAAGACCGGATCACAGACCTATGCTCTCCGACTTGAGAGAGTCCGGAGCCATAGAGCAGGATGCCGACGTTGTTATGTTTTTGTACAGAGACGATTATTACAATAAGGATACAGAGGAGAAGAATGTGGCCGAGGTTATACTCGCAAAACAGAGAAACGGCCCTATCGGAACCGTCAAGCTCGTTTGGCTTCCTCAATATACAAAGTTTGCAAATATGGAAAGAGACTAAAAAAGAGTCGCAGTCAAATGATTGCGACTCTTTCTATAGTTGATTTTAATTCCTACGAATTAGCCCTCTTTGATAGCTCCTGTAGGACATGTTCCTGCGCATGATCCGCAATCGATACAAGCTGAAGCATCGATAACATACTGGCTGTCTCCTGCAGAGATTGCTCCAACAGGGCATCCACCTTCACATGATCCACACATTACGCAAGCATCAGTAATAACATATGCCATAATTTTATCCTCCTTGTAATATAGAATACCTTATATTGTTCAGCGATTTAGCTTATTTGAATTTTAATACATCCTTATTGAGAAAACAAGTACAAAAAGAAGTGCAAAATGAAAAATAATGTACTTTTTGAGACACAAAAAGAGAATTTGTCAAAAAACAAAAGGTTAGTAAAAACGAACTACAGAGTGTATACAAAGGCAGTATTTTTTGACGAGTTTATAGAGTTTATAGAGATTTAAGTTTTTGATTATCTTCAATTGCTTGCAATTGAATTTGTTTGGTATTATAATTTCCATACTTAATTATTGAAAACTAAGGAGGAGAATGAGATGTCAGTTGAAGTGACAAAAGACACAAGAATCGGTGAGCTTCTCGAAATCGATGCAGATGTTACACCTATTCTTTTAAACATTGGAATGCACTGTCTCGGATGCCCGGCTTCACAGATGGAAACACTTGAAGAAGCAGCAGCAGTTCATGGTATAAATGCAGATGAACTTGTTACGGAGATAAACAACTTTATCGCCAAGAAATAAGCAGTGTAAATAATTTGATCAAAAAATAAGGCAGCCCTTACAGGGCTGCCAATTTTTGTAATGCATCATCTTTAATGATTGATCTCTGATGTTCTTCAAAAAATGCCAATGAAGCCGAATTCAGTGAAAACTGTGTCGAATATTCGCTGAGTATATTGCATACTCTGTTGAAATCCTCAGGACTCATGTCTGATTTGTGCAAAATCAGGTAGTAGTCTTTCTTGTCGGAGCTTAAGTAGAGTGAATTGACACCGAGCTTAAAAACCGATAACACTTTCGATATTCTTAAAACAGTATCAAGTTTTCCAAAACAGAAAAGCTTGAAAATATCTGCAGGCACCGAAGGTGTAGGTGCACCGGATATGTTTTTGCCGTCTGAAAATGGCACGAAAGCTTTTTCCGAATCTTCTCCGGATGCCTTCTTTTTGTTTTTGTCGTCTATTTCCCTAAAAAGATTCAGTATGTCATTGGCTGTCTGAATAGGGTTAGAGTCGTTGTCCGATATAAAACCGGAATACTCCTCGGGATCGGTAAATTTTGAAAAACGTGTATCCAACTCTTCCGGATACTCAACCTTTGAAATGATGAGCGTAATTGAATCTGTCGAAATCGGAACGGCTTCAATCATAAGCGGCATATCATCGGCTTCGAATCCAAACTGGTAATTTGCCTGTTTCATCATATCTCGGAAAAGAAGCTTTGCCTTGTCCGACCCGTATGCAAGCTCACTGAGTTTTATGTGCCTGCTGTCAAGGTCTTCTCTTGTCAGAGTGCATCTGATCTTGTTATCGTTTATTTTTTCGATCTTCATCCAATCACATCCTTTCATTAAATATTTTACTTATTATAAACAATGGAAAGGGTAATGTCTATTGAGTAAAATATTAAATATTTATAACCAAAAGATTGTATAAAATTTTTTTGTGCAAAATATATGAAAAATAGGATAGATCGCTTGTATATCTTTCATTAGACAAAATATACAAAAATAGAAAAATCACCGGAAATTGTGAAAATAACGATGATTATCGGATTGAATCGTAGAAACCACTGTGCTATAAATCCTCTTGAGATGCGAAATCAATCTCGAAAGCAAAGGAAGGAGACAAACATAAAAGAGATGATTTTGTTCGAAAGATACAGGGCGGTAGGTGTACTCGGAGAAGGAGCCTTCGGCACGGTTTATCTTGTAGAACATCTTACATTGGGAGGCCTGCGGGCCGTAAAGGTCAGTGAAAAGGGAGGACCGCAGGGGTTCAAACTTCTGGAGGAGGGAAAACTCCTCATGCGTCTGAATCATCCCGGAATTCCGAAGGTATACGATCTCAGCGAAGACGAAAAATATGTATACCTTGTGGAGGAGTATATATGGGGTGAATCATTGGATGTATTTTTACATCATCAAAAACATATATCGGTCGAATTTACCGCCGGAGTTTGCCAGGAGCTTTGCAATCTGGTGTCATATCTAAGACACAGCAAAGCCGGTGAAGTATATCACAGAGATATAAAGCCGGAACATGTTGTTTTTACTGAAGATGGACTGAAGTTGCTAGATTATGGGAATGCAGTAAAGAACAAAGAAGAAGTATTATTTTACGGTAAAAATCGGGATATATGCGAGTCTGTTGAGGATGAGGATCTTAGGGCGATCAGAGAAATAGCAACGCTCATGTTAAAGAACAATTCGCAAAGACAGGCTAGAAGTCTTTTAGGTATCATGAAAAAATCCGAAGAAAAAAGTCCGGAGAGTCTCAGCGCTACATTTCAGAGGTTCATCGCGAGCGATGTGTGCGAGGCGAGGAAAGTAATTAGCAACGGAGAGGCACCGGAGTCAATCAGAGAAAATTCGCATTTCAAGAAAAGAGTAACAGTTGGAGGTTCTGAAAAACATATAGGGGCAACGCATTTTTCAATATCATTTGAAGTGTATTTGAGGCAGAGCGGTGTGGATGTATTGTACGAGGAGAAGGACGATAAGCACTCGCTCACGGACTCGGCGAAGGTTATGGGCTGGAGCACACAGGAGAACGGAATATATTTGTGGCAGAGCTTTCGTGGTGTTCCGAACTACGGACCTGGAGTTTTATGCGATACCGTAAGTTCCGAGATAGTGATTGAGGACTATGGCACAAGAGAACATGAGATGAACGCCGATATGAATATTTTGATTCTGGGAAGCAGGCCCTGGGAGTTCGAGAGATCATATCATCTGATAAAAGAACTTAAAGGGCAAAATGTTATCTATATATGTATGAATGGTGATTTGACGGGAGCAAAAGAACTGGCAAATCACACAGGCGAAAAGATATACTGCTATCCGTCCGACTCAGATCCGTTTCATTTAAATAAAGAAAAAATATTGTTTTTTGATCAACTGTTGAGCGGAAAGGGGGTATTTGATCATAAAACCAATGACAATTGCTGTGGCCGGTTCGAGCAATGGCTCCGGAGCAACACACTTATCTGTGGCATTGGCAAATTGTCTGGCTTCGGGAAAAGGTAAAAAGACAGCTGTTTTGGAGTTGGAAAACGAGAATTGTTTCAGATGGCTGGCGGACGAGAAGAAGGCAATCAGGCGCAATGATGCATTTAGGTATCAGAAAATCGATTTCTATTTTGGAACAGGGCGAAGGAATCCTGCCGCTATGTTCAATATGGACTATGATGCGTTGATTTTTGATTTGGGAAAGAATGTTAGCGAATATAGGGAGATGTTTTTGACCAGCGATAGGAAACTGGTGCTTTGTGTCCTGCAGAAATGGAAGAGAAAAGAAGCTGAAATTATGCTGGAGCGTTTTCAGAATCCGGTTTGGGGATATCTGACTCCGGATTTTTATACAATCTCGTCGTCCGATGATGAACGAAAGAAATTTGAGCGCAGATCGGGTGTCACTGTAAAGCAATTGCCTTGGATCCCTGATCCGTTTCATCTGACGGTGAACCTGTTGCCGGTACTGTCGGATATATTGGGCAATGGTCCGTATTGATATATCACAAAACTTTTGGGAGCCTGAATTTAGGGGGAAGGGATTATGAAAGACAGCGAGAAAGAATTGTATGAGGAGCTACAGTGTATGGAGAACAAAGGTATAACGCTGTGGCTCGGAGGAAAAAGAAGTGATCCGTCACACATTACAAAAGCGCTCTGCGTGCGGGAAGACGCAAGACGTGGTTTTTATATGCGAGATTACGTATATGACGGGGAAACTTTAAAAGAACTTAGATTCGACAGAGTGGTAAATTGCTGATCCCCTGTCGAATATATGGAACAGTAAATCTATATAATAATAAAAAGGATAAAAAGGATCGTTCCAATTGCTTGTAGGTTCTTGGATACAGAAAAGAAATAAGACCTGAGATATCCACCGCAAAGCGGTGGATATCTTTATTTTTCCGCTTTTAGCATAGGATACGTTATGTTATAATATATCGGATTATGGAAGGAGAAATAAAAAAATGAGCAAAACCGATTCTACCGAGAACCGCAGAAAACTTGCGCCGGTATTCATTTTTATATTGGTCATTGTGCTTATAGTTTTGATACTTACTATAAGTAAAGTTATAGATAAATACACACCGACAACGGAGACTATGAGCCTTGATGAGTATTTTGAGATCTCATCAACCGAGACGGGGGCTGTTATAGAGTTAAACAATGAAATCCTTGAGGAGCGTGCCCTAATAAAGGATGGAAAGGTTTATTTGAGTTATAGTTTTATCCATGACAATATCAACTCGGGGTTCTATTATGATGCGAACGAGAATCTGCTTTTGTATACAACAGCTACGGATCTTATAAGCATACCTAGCAACAGCAGTGAATATACTGTGGCTAAAGACACACAATCCGAGGACTACACTATAATGTTCGCAAATACAGATGATGCGTACGTGGCCGTCGATTTTGTGGAAAAGTACAGTAATATGCAGTATAAGATTTATTCGGAACCCAGCAGAATAGTGATCTGTACAAGCTTTGGGGATTACACTTCGGTAACAGCATCAAAGGATACCGTAATAAGATACAGAGGCGGTATAAAGAGTCCAATTTTGGAGGAAGTCACCGCCGGAGAAGCATTTGAAGTTCTCGACAATGAGGAAAACTGGACATATGTTGCTTCCGAGACAGGAGTTATGGGCTATATTCAAAACAGCTATCTGAATGATGAGGAGACGGCGCAGAGAGTTTCCGATTATGTTGAGGAAGAATACGATCATATTCTCTTGGATGAGACTGTCAATATGGCATGGCATCAGGTTACAAATGAGGTCAACAACGAGAGTATAGCAGAGGTTTTGAACACTACGAAGGGCGTAAATGTTATCTCTCCTACATGGTTTTACCTGAATGATGACGAGGGAAACATCGCAAGCATAGCTTCATCTTCCTATGTTACATACTGTCATCAGAACGGAGTTCAGGTTTGGGGGCTTGTCAGCAATCTTGAAAACGAGGATGTTGATACAACATCGGTTCTCACGCATACTTCAACCAGAACAAATCTTGTAAATCAGATTATGGCTGCGGCAATCCAGTATGACCTGGATGGGATAAATGTAGACTTTGAAGCTTTAGAATCAGAGGTTGGAGACGCTTTTATACAGTTTATAAGAGAATTGTCACTGAAATGCGCAAACAATGATATTATATTGTCTGTGGACAATTATGTGCCTTCGGAATATACAGCTTTCTACGAAAGAGGAGAGCAGGCAAAGTTTGCCGACTATGTTATAGTGATGGCTTACGATGAGCATTATGTAGGCTCCGATGAGGGACCGGTTGCTTCAATCGATTTTGTCACCGAAGGAATCTCAAATACGATAAAAGACGGTGTGCCGGAAAATCAGTTGATTTTAGGCATTCCTTTCTATACAAGACTGTGGATTGAGACACCTAAGGAGACGGATGGAGATGATGTCGAGTCAGCTTCCGAGGATTATGTCTCTTACGAACTTTCGTCACAGGCCCTTGGAATGACTGCCGCAGCAGCGCTCGCGAGTGAGAATGGTGTTGAGATGCAGTGGCTTGACGATGAAGGACTCTATTATTTTGAATATGAAAAAGACGGACTTACCTATAAGGTTTGGCTTGAGGATGTTACCTCTATAGCACTTAAACTCGACAAGATGAAAGAGAACTCTCTTGCGGGAGCAGCTTTCTGGAAACTGGGGCTTGAGGATTCAGCTGTCTGGGATACCATTCTCAAATATATGAATTGATAAAGGACAGATATGGATACCGGTTTTATAAAGATTGATCCAGGTTTGGATTATGAAAAAATATGTGAACAGATTGAACCTGCGGCTAGAATCATAGCAGAGGGAGGATTGGTGGCATTCCCGACGGAAACGGTCTACGGACTTGGAGCAAATGCTTTAAACGAGGATGCTGCAAAGAAAATCTATGCGGCAAAAGGAAGACCTTCGGACAACCCGCTTATAATACATATTGCTGACATAGACAGTCTGTATGAGATAGGCAAGGATGTTCCCGATGCGGCAATTAAGCTCGCGAAAGCTTTTTGGCCGGGGCCATTGACGATGATAGTAAACAAAAAAGACAATATTCCTTACACGACGACGGGCGGACTCGACACAGTTGCAGTCAGATTTCCATCTCATCCTGTTGCAAGAGCACTCATACAAAAGAGCGGTTGTTTTATTGCTGCCCCGAGTGCGAATACTTCGGGAAGGCCGAGTCCTACTTTGGCGAAACATGTCACGGAGGATATGAACGGAAAAATAGAGATGATTGTCGATGGAGGAGAGTGCAATATCGGTCTCGAATCCACAATTGTGGATTTAACTGACAGCAAGCCTGTGATTTTAAGACCCGGATATATAACCCTTCCTATGATAAAGAATCTTTTGAGTGAGTGTGAGGTCGATCCGGGAATAATAGCAGCGGACTCCTTGAAGAAACCGAAAGCGCCCGGAATGAAATATAAGCATTATGCTCCGAAGGCAGAACTCACGGTAGTTGACGGGAGCGAGGATGCTGTTGTCGAGACAATAAACAGATTGTCGGACGAGCTTAGGAAAAACGGCAAAAAAGTAGGAATAATAGCTACAGAATCCACGATAGGCAGATATCGCGGAGATATTTTGGAAAATATAGGTTCTAGGGATGATGAGGAGACTATCGCGAGAAATCTTTTTGCTGTTCTTAGAGATTTCGATGAAAAAAATGTGGATAGAATCTTTTCCGAGAGCTTTGAGTCGCCGAATGTAGGGCAGGCAATAATGAATCGTCTGTTAAAGGCGGCCGGACACAAAGTGATAAAGGCGGATTAGTCAATGAGGACAGTTAACAGAATAATATTTACGGGTAAGACTGCGACTAGCAGGGCGCCTATGGCGGCGGCTATTTTCGGAGAGATAACCCGGGGAAAAAGAATAGAAGTGTTGTCGAGAGGCCTGGTTGTATTGTTTCAGGAACCCTTAAATCAGAAAATTGAAGCGGTCATGATCAGTAATGGACTGGAGCCTGAAGGCATTTTGTCAGGGCAGCTTGAGGAGGAGGATTTTACAGAAGATACTCTTGTAGTTGCGTTGGCATATGAAATAAAGGAAAAGATAATAGACAAGTATGAGAAGGCAAATGAGGAAAATGTGGTTGAACTCACATCTTTTGTCGGGGAAGAACTTGAGATAATAAATCCATACGGCGGCAATCTGAAACAGTACGGACTCTGCTACGAATCAATGTACAAGTCCTTGCAGAAGCTTGTTGAAAAGCTTGAACTGTAATTAATAAAAACTAAACAGTAAATATGGTATATCTACCCTCTTTATCGTAAATACGGTAAAGAGGGTATTTTTATGGAGTTATAAAAATACATTTGGAATGAGAGTTTAAAGAAAAAACGCACTTTTCTCACAAATATTTCACATTCTAAAGATATGTTAATGACGGAAAATTGTGTATATGAAAGTTGAAGAAAGGGCACATCATGAAGAAGGTAAAGGCAGCATTGGCTGTCGCAGCGGTTGCGGCAGTGGTTGTTGGGGCAGTGAGTTATGAATATATAAACGGAAGTAGTGTGGCAGACGAGACAGTGACCTATGAGGAGACTTCACTGATGTACGGAGACCTTACGCTTGAATTCACAGGTGAGGGAACCACTCAGGTGGCATCAGTATCACAGTACCCGGATTTTGACGTGTCAGCAGTACGAATGCAGGTTGAGGAAGTGTATGTTGCCTCGGGAGATGAGGTGGCGGAAGGCGATGACCTGTTTAAGTTTACAGAGGATTCCTACGCGGAACTGGTCAGCTATTATGAGGAAGCGGTAGCTGATGCACTCGAGGCCAAGGAGGATGCGGAAGATGCGTACACACAGGGTGTCGAGGAGGCAGAACTGACTTACAACGAGAGCGTTGCGGGTTCTACGGATGCGCAGGCAGAGTATGATGCGGCTGTTGCAGAACTTCAGGCAGATATAGACAGTGTGTACACTTCACTTGTAAATGCGCAGACTTCACTAAGCACGTACCAGACAAATATAGCTAACAATCAGTATTACATCGATGCGGGTGTGGCTGATTACAAGAGTTTGTACGAATCGGCTCAGAGCGCGACAGATACGGCTAGCAGCGAGTACACAGCAGCAAAAGAACTCTATGAGGAGACGGCGGCGACCGTATCAAGTGAGATAGAGAATTTACAGATATTGATAGCACAGGCGGATGACCTTTCCGAGATAGAAAGTGAAGTCAATTCGGCTGTTGCACAGCTCAACAGTGACAATACTGCTTTGGCGGAATATCTGAAGGCATACGAGAGTGCGGCAGAGAATCTGACAGCTTATCAGGAGGCTGAACAGGAGGCTCAGAGCAATTATGAATCCGCAAAATCCACATATGAGAAAAACGAGTCAAATGCAGAAGAAAAGGTCGAAAGTCTCACCAGCGAGATAGAGACTTTGCAGGAAAAATATGACGAGGCGGTAGCCGATCAGGAATTGGCTCTTCTTGAACTGCAGAATACATACGAGAAAGCAATACTCACGGGACAGAACGCACAGACGGAATATGATGCGACGGTAACAACCCTCCAGGCTGCAGTAGATGATGCGACAGACAGTTACAACGATCTGGTGGCTGAGCAGGAAGCACTTTTGGCATGTACGGACGGTGTTGTTCACGCATCGCAGGATGGAACACTCTCAAGTGTTGCTGTAATGGCAGAAGGATATGTCATGGCGGAAACGGCGGTTGTAGCTTATTATGACACCTCAGAGATAATGATCTCAACGGAAGTTGATCAGGGCGACATATCAAAGATTGCTGTAGGAGATACGGTAGTTGTTGTTATATCGGGAGCCGGACAGCTTGAAGGAGAAATCAGTGAGATTGCGGCAGCAGCGACAGAAGGGGGAAGCATGTCAAACGTTACCTATGCGGTGACAGTTACACTCGACAACGCAGACGGAAGCCTTGCGGCAGGATCGTCGGCATACGTGACCTTCAACTACGGTGAAGAGACCGATGTCTACTACACTGTAACGGATGCTCTTTCAGATATTTCGGGAAATACAGCCAAGGTAAAAATGTATGATGACGAAGGAAATATAACCGAAGTATCGGTTGAGATAGGAACATCTACAGATGAGTATACGGTAATTACAAGCGGACTCACCGAGGATGATAAATTCCTTATAGAGACGACCTCGGATGTTTTGACAGGAGAAGGCGAAGCATCTGACGGAGAGAGCACGGAAGCTCAAAACACAGAAGGCAAAACAGCTGAAGGTGTAGGTGCATCAGGTGATACAGCAGATGAAAAAACAGCAGAAGGAGAAAGAGAAGATGAAACTAAGTAAGAAAAAGGCAGTCATTGGTTCTGCTGTGGTAGTATCAGCAGCAGTTGTAGCGGTTGCAGTCGGCTCAGCATATGCTTCCGCAGGAGAAAGTGATACGGAAGTCGTGTCAAAAGAGACAACGGTAGAGAGGGGAAATCTTACAGTCGGAGTTACAGAGAGTGGTTCCGTCACAATAAGCAGTCTCGAGCAGGAAGTTGACCTCGGGGACAGCTCGTCTTCGTCGTCTTCATCTTCTTCAAGTTCCCAGAGCATGGGAGGCTCATCAAGCAGCTCTTCAAGCAGCTCTTCAGCGAGTCTTGAGGTAGAGGAAGTTTATGTGAGCGTCGGACAGACGGTAGCAGCCGGAGATCCGTTGCTTAAAATATCAGATGAGAGTCTCAATGAATATTTGAGCGACTTGCAGGACGCTGTCGAGACCGCTCAAGCGGAGCTTGACTCTGCAAATGTCACAGCAAAATCAGATGAGCTTGATGCGACATATACATACAATACAAACATAGCGGAAGGAAATGTGGCTCAGGCTGAATATGATGCTAAAGTAGCGGAACTTCAGGCGGCGATAGATTCGGCACAGGCAGATGTGGATGAATCAGCGGAAAAAATAGCTACCTACACCGCTCTTATAGCATCCGGTGAGGATTATTCTGCTGCACTCGCAGAGGAGCAGGCAAACTACAACACGCTTTTGGCAAAGCTTTCATCCGCCCAGAGCGCATATACGACAGGACTAGTGAGTGCCCAGGAAGAATATGACGAGGCTATGCTGAATTACAACAATGCCAGCTCAATCTATTCGGTGGAGACAAACAGCATCTATGATGATGTTGAGGATGCGCAAGAAGAACTTGAGGATGCACAAGAAGCGTTGGATGAGTTCACCGCAGCGATAGGTGACGGAATAATCTATGCCGAGTACAGCGGAAATATTGAGACAGTCAGCTATGCGGCCGGAGATGAGCTCACTTCGTCCTCGACGGTTGTAACTTATCAGGATACTTCCGATGTGACGATAACCGTGTCTGTAGCACAGGAAGACATCACGGCGGTAAATATCGGAGATACGGTAAATATTGAACTTGCAGCATATGAGGATGTCCTCTATGAGGGAACCGTAACAAGTATGGATACTTCGGCATCTTCCGGCAGCTCAACCGTATCCTACGATGTAACGGTGACTTTCACCGGAGATACAACAGGTGTCTACACCGATATGACGGGAAATGTAACGTTTGTGACAGAGGAGGTGGAAGATGTCCTCTATGTTTCAAACAAAGCGATTATAAATGAGGGAACAACCTCATATGTAGATAGACAAAATGATGACGGAACAGTTGAAAAAGTCGAAGTTGAGACAGGGTTCTCGGACGGTGTCTACTGTGAGATCAAATCGGGGCTTGAAGAGGGTGAGATTGTGCTTATAGAAAGCCAGGTGACCAGCGAATGAAAACAAGCGAACTCTTAAGACTGGTTTTTATAAATATAACCCAGAACAAGTTTAAAACAATAATGACATCCATCGGTATCATAGTCGGAGCCGCAACTATCGTTATGGTTATTGCAATCGGTAAAGGTGGTCAGGCAGATGTGGCCGAGCAGTTTAAAAACTTAAATGCCGGAGCTATTGACATAAGTTATGAAGGCGAGGGCACTGATTCCTCGTCGGGTAGCTCTTCGTCGGAAAGCGGCGGAATGCCATCCGGAGGCGGAATGCCGTCCGGCGGTAGCTCCTCAAACGGGTCTTCAAGCAGCTCATCCGGAGGTGGCGGAGGAATGCCATCCGGAGGCGGTCCATCCGGAGGCGGTGACAGTGGCGGAATGCAGATGTTTGATTTCGGATCCATGTTTGGAAGCAGCAGTAGTATGGAGGATCGAATCAATCAGGAGAAGGTCACCCTGACAGAGGATGATGTTGATGATATAACTACTTTTGTTGGCGGTATCTCGGATGCGACGATAACTTTTACCACGAAGAGTGATATAGAAGGTGGAGAACTCGACGAGGCGGCAAGTTATACAATAGCCGGCGTGAAGTCGAACTATATCACGATAAGCAACTTAGAGATGACAGTCGGAGATTTTATAACGGATTCTGATGATGAAAATAAAGAAAAAGTATGTATTTTGGGAGCATCCGTTGCAAAGGAGATCTTCGGAAGCGCGATAGATGCGTACGGAAGCGTAATCTATATCGACAGCAGACTTTATGTGGTAAACGGAGTGCTTGAGGAGATGGGAAGCGTGGCCTCGGGAATAAGCCCGGACGAGGCTATATTTATCCCGTACGACACAGGAATCAAATATCTTGTGGGAGATGATGTCAATCCGACCGTGACTGTTATAGCAGAGGACGTCGACAATGTCGATGCGGTTATAGAAGATGTCACAAATCTTCTCACTGAAAGCTATCCGAACACAGAATTCACCTACTCCGATGCCGGAAGTAAGATGGAGGCCGCATCGGCTTCAAATGATATCCTTACGATGCTTCTTATGGCGATGGCGGCGATTGTCTTCATAGTCGGAGGTATAGGAATCATGAACGTACTCTTTGTATCGGTCAAGGAGAGGACAAATGAGATAGGTATCCTGAAGGCCATCGGAGGTTCGCAGAGATCGATAATGTTCGAATTCCTGCTCGAAGCGGCAGCAATAAGTCTCATAGGTGGAACCTTGGGCCTATTGGTAAGCCTGGTGGTTGCGCCTGTTGCGGAGACACTTGGCGCAAGCGTACTCCTCACTCCGTCGGCATTTGTCATAGCCATGATATTTGCGGTCGGAACCGGAACGATTTTCGGAATATATCCGGCATACAAGGCTTCGGCACTTGTACCTGTCGAGGCACTCAGCGCAGAGTAGAGAGGAGTTCTTATGAGAAGAAAAAGAAGACCATTATGGGGATTTATCGCAGGAACCGTCCTTTTGTCATTAGTTGCAGGCGGCTGCAGTTTTACCACGGATGATGACGACGAGATTACGGTAGGTGAAAACCAGAGTTTAAAATATGCATATATCTCATCCATAAACGGAAACGAGATGACATACATAGAGGTCGATGCTTCGCTTGTCGAGGGTACTGACGATGAGGATTCAGATGACGAGGAGTCCACAGAAGGATCCACTGAGCATACCAAAAAGGTGGATGCAAAAGGAAATCAAAAAGACAAAGATACCGTAGATACGGAAAGCACAGAAAGTGTCGATAGCACAGAGACGACAGATGAAATCTCAACGGAGGCCGCTACAGAGGCTTCTACAGAGACTTCAGCAGAAAAATCAGAAGACAGTGATGGCGGTATGCCTTCAGGCGGACCCGGTGGAGATGCACCGAGTGGAGATGCACCGAGCGAGGATGTGCCAAGTGGTGGCGGACCAAGCGGTGATATGGCAGGCGGAGATGCCGCATCTTCGGGAGATGGAGAATCAGGTGATGGAGAATCGGACGGAAGTTCATCCTCTGCAATCTCCGGAGAGACTGTAACAACGATGATCCCTGTAGGTGTTGTTGTAAATACGGCAAGTGATACGGAGACAACATTTTCCAGACTTGCAGCAGGCGATCTTATAAAGATGCTTGTTGAGACGGACGATGACGGTGAAGAAGTGATAATCGAGATATGGATAACTGAGTAGGAGAATCTTAAATGGCAATAATAGAACTCAAAAATATAAATAAATATTATGATGCTGCCGGAGACGAGAAACTTCACGTTTTGAAGGATATCAATCTCGAGGTTCAAAAGGGCGAGTACCTTGCGATACTCGGTCCTTCCGGATCCGGAAAAAGTACGCTTATGAATATAATCGGTTGTATGGACCATATGTCGGACGGTTATTATTGTCTTGACGGAGAGCTCATACATGAGGCAAAAGAGAAAGACCTTGTTAGAATAAGAAATGAGAAGATAGGATTTATATTCCAGAAATACCATCTCATACCGACATACAATGTTCTTCAGAATATTGTCATGCCGCTTTTGATGCGAGGCATGACACTGAATGAGGCAAGAGAGAGAAGCGTCGACACTATAGATATGCTGGGACTTGGTCAGAGAATCACCCACAAACCAAACGAACTTTCCGGTGGACAGCAGCAGAGAGTAGCGATTGCAAGAGCCCTGGTCGGAGAACCGGCGATCCTGCTTGCGGACGAACCTACCGGAGCGCTTGACAGAAACAGCGGTCTTGAGGTTTTGAAGCTTTTCAAACGACTAAATGATATGGGCAATACAATCGTAATGATCACCCATGATGCGGACGTTGCAACCCATGCGCAAAGAACTGTAAAAATAGTGGATGGAGAGATTTTTGAACTGTAACTAAAATATCCTAAAGAGTGAACTTTTTTTTTTTTTTGATAGGTCTCCTTGTGATATACTTAAATAAGTATATTGTAAGGAGACCTATTATGAGTTTACAGGACAAATTGGAGAGGGTTTTGAGGGACCTTCACATCCTGATTGCCAGGGGGGAAACAATCCCGGGAAGGGAAAACAAGGTTATCATAGACAAAAAGCAGGCGGCAGTGTTGCTCAACCATCTTAATGAGACGGTTTTCGAGATGATGGAGGAGTATCAGGTGACTGCAGATTCGAGAGAGCAGGCACTGAGAGAGAAGAAGAAGGAAGCCGGAAAGATGATAAGGGATGCGGAAGTTCAGGCTGAGGACATCTATGCCGCATCGGTGATATATACGGATGAGGCGATTGAACGCCTTATGGAAATCTATGATAAGGCGGGAGAATCCGTAAAAAAAGTGATGGAGGACATGGCTCGCGAGATAAAAGAGGAGAAGCTTGAGATAGGAAGAAACCAGATTGAGCTTAAGAGCGAGCTCGAGGAACTCAAGGATACCGCAAAATATGTGAGGATTATAGAGGCGAAGAACAGGGAACGAGCTCACGCAAAGTCTGAGAGAGAACTAAAGAGAAAAGGATATTATCTCGGAACCAGAAGAGAGTCAGAGCTAAGCGAGCTTGAGAAGGAACTTTTAAAGGAACAGAAAGAAAAAGAGAAAGAAGAGAAGGAAAAAGCAAAGCAAAATAGCAATTCTGCGGAAGATTCCAAAGAAAAAACACCGGCAAACACAGAAAACACATCGCAATCAATAGATACGGACGATGAGCCTATTGTATACGAGAAACCGACAATACATATAAACGAAGAGTATTTTATAAAGGCCGGAATACCTTTTGAAAAGGAAGAGAAAGAGGAAAAGAACGAAGAAAAGAAAGACACGGAGGCAGAGACAAAAAAAGGTCCCGATGAGATAAAGAAAATAATAGATGAAGGAAAAATAAATGCGGAGGACGGGGAGATTCATATCGATCCGGAGACCGAGAAAAAACTCATGGAAGACCTCGATGCGGAATATTTTGACTGGCAGAACAAAGATGGGGAGCAAAAACCGGAGAAAAAGGGCCTTAGAGCCTTTCTTGACAGATGGGAGAAACCTTGACAGCGTATGCCGTGCTTAAATATAATCGATAAGAGTTATCAATAAATATGCTGACTCATATCTCGAGCCAGGTATGGCGGTACGAGGCTTGAACAACAAAAGGAAATTATAAGAGGAATAGGAGAAAAAAATGAAACTGTACGAAAACGGAGTTTATCTTGTTGGTGATACCCTTGTGGAAGACACAAATGATGCGTCAAAACAGATCGCATCAATGACCGGCAAGAACGTTACACGCGAAGAAGCCGAGAAGAATACCATTGCATACGGCATTTTGAAGGAACATAACGTTTCCGGAAATATGGACAAACTGCAGATAAAGTTTGACAAACTCACATCCCATGATATCACTTTCGTCGGTATCATTCAGACCGCGAGAGCATCGGGACTTGAGAAGTTTCCTATTCCGTATGTTTTGACCAACTGCCACAACAGCCTTTGCGCAGTCGGGGGAACAATAAATGAAGATGATCACATGTTTGGACTTACATGTGCAAAGAAGTACGGTGGAATCTATGTTCCACCTCATCAGGCGGTAATCCATCAGTTTGCGAGAGAGATGCTCGCAGGCGGAGGAAAGATGATTCTGGGTTCAGATTCGCACACGAGATATGGAGCGTTGGGAACCATGGCAGTAGGAGAGGGAGGCCCTGAACTTGTAAAACAGCTTCTTGAGCAGACCTATGATATTGCCAGACCACAGGTTGTAGGAGTTTATCTTACAGGCAGCTTAAACAAGGGAGTAGGACCTCAGGACGTTGCCATTGCTATAATAGGAAAAGTATTCCAGAACGGATATGTAAAGAATAAAGTAATGGAGTTTGTCGGACCGGGAGTTGAAAATCTCACAGTCGACACCAGAATCGGAATCGATGTCATGACGACAGAGACCACCTGCCTTTCTTCTATATGGAAGACCGACGACAAGGTAGAAGAGTTCTATGAGATTCACGGAAGAAAAGAAGAATACAAAAAGCTCGAGCCTAATGATGTGGCTTATTATGATGGGATGATAGAGATCGATCTCTCCGAAATCAAACCGATGATCGCAATGCCGTTCCATCCGAGCAACGCATATACTATCGAGGAATTGAATGCAAATCTTATGGATATTCTCGATGATTGCGAAAAGAGAGCTGAGGTCAGCTTTGACGGTGCTGTTAAGCTTGATTTAAAGAGTAAGGTTAGAAACGGAAAGCTCTATGTGGATCAGGGAATAATAGCAGGATGCGCCGGAGGTGGATTTGAGAACATATGTGATGCGGCCGATATCATAAAAGGACACAGCATAGGAAGCGATGAGTTTACCTTGAGCGTATATCCGGCAAGTATGCCAATCTATATGGAACTTATAAAGAACGGTGCGGCAGCAACAATCATGGAGTCGGGAGCAGTGCTTAAGACGGCATTCTGCGGACCGTGTTTCGGCGCAGGAGACACACCGGCAAATAACGCATTCTCAATAAGACATTCAACCAGAAACTTCCCTAACAGAGAAGGTTCAAAAGTACAGAACGGACAGGTTGCATCAGTTGCGCTTATGGATGCGAGATCAATCGCGGCAACAGCAGCAAACAAAGGATATCTCACGGCAGCAACAGATATCGATGTCGATTACAGCAGACCAAAATATTTCTTCGACAAGAAGATTTATGAAAACCGTGTATTTGACAGCCACGGGGTGGCAGATCCTTCTGTTGAGATACAGTTTGGACCGAATATCAAGGATTGGCCGAAGATGAGTGCCCTTCCTGAGAACGTGGTTTTAAAGGTTGTCTCAGAGATACACGATCCGGTGACAACAACGGATGAACTTATTCCTTCGGGAGAGACATCTTCTTACAGATCGAATCCGCTCGGACTTGCAGAGTTTGCACTCTCGAGAAAAGATCCGGCCTATGTCGGAAGAGCAAAAGAGATTCAGAAGGCACAGAAGGCAATAGAAGAAGGAACAGATCCTTACGAGGCAGTTCCGGAACTTACCGATATCATGAATGTCATAAAGGCAAGTTTCCCTGAGACAGAAAAAGATTTCGGTGTGGGAAGCACGATTTTTGCGGTAAAACCGGGTGACGGATCGGCCAGAGAGCAGGCTGCATCCTGTCAGAAGGTTCTCGGCGGATGGGCAAATATCGCGAATGAGTATGCCACAAAGAGATACAGATCAAATCTCATCAACTGGGGAATGTTGCCACTTCTCGTTGAAAAAGGAGATCTTCCGTTTGCAAACGGAGATTATATCTTCCTTCCGGGAATAAGAACAGAAGTCGAGAGCAAGAGTGAAGAGATAAAAGCATACGTTGTCAAAGACTCGAAATTGAATGAATTCACCATGAAGATGGGTGATCTTACAGATGACGAGAGAAACATCATATTGAAAGGTTGTCTCATAAATTTCAACAGAAAATAAATGAAAGGAGAGAGGCAATGGAAAGCAACAAGGGGATTTTTTCCGAGAGCAAAAAGTATATAAAAAACAAAGAGAACAAAGTGGAACTTGGAAAATATCTTGTCATCGCTGCGATTGCGTTTTTGACATGTTGCGCGGTTATTGCCTTTTTCTTCCTTATATTCAGATACAACGGTCTGCACAATGCATGGACAAAGCTCATGAATATATTGCAGCCTATAATAATAGGCGCGGTTCTTGCATATTTACTCAATCCGGTAATGGAAATTGTCGAAAGATGGAGTATGAAGTTGTGCGACCGCACAAAGATGGAGGAACACAAAAAAAAGAAAGTGAGCCGACTGGCCGGAACTGCGGGAGCAATCGTATTCCTTGCGGCCATAATAGCTCTCTTGATTGGAATGCTCATCCCGCAGTTGGTGGAGAGTATTCAACATATTATGAAATCATTGCCGGGAGATGCTGATGCTTTTTCGGCATGGATTTCAAAATATCTGCCGGAGGGAAGTGCATTTGCTGACAAGATGGCCGATTATGTCGATATGGGAGTGCGAAGAGCGCAGAAATATATCGACTCGGAAGTGATTCCACAGGCGGATATGTACATAGCCAATATAACAAACGGAGTCATAAATATATTCAAGACGCTATTGAATATTGTGATCGGAATAATCATTTCTACATATATACTCTGCAGTAAGGAGCATTTTGTGGGAATGGCAAAGAAACTTATATATGCTTCATGCAAGCCGAAGGTCGGAAACAAGATAGTTGATATAGTCAGAAAGAGCAACGAGATATTCAGTGGATTCATAAACGGAAAACTTTTAGATTCAGCAATAATAGGAATCATATGCTACGTTGGCTGTCTTGTGATGAACATGCCGTATACGCTTCTTGTGGCAGTGATAGTAGGTGTGACAAATATCATTCCATTTTTCGGACCATATATCGGAGCAATTCCGTGTTTTATGCTCATAGTGATGACAAATCCGATAAAAGGTATTTATTTTGCGATTTTTATCATTATTTTGCAGCAGATAGACGGAAATATAATTGGACCGAAGATATTGGGGGACAGCACAGGCCTTTCGAATGTAGGTGTGATTTTTGCAATCCTTGTCGGCGGAGGGATATTCGGAGTGCCGGGAATGGTGCTCGGAGTGCCTGTTTTTGCAGTGTTGGCATATGTTATTGAAGAAGTTGAAAACTACGTTTTGCGAAAAAAGAAGATGTCTCAGACTACGAGTGATTATGTGACTTTGGTGAAAGTTGATGCAAAATCCAAGGAAATGATTTATGAAAATAAGTCAAAAGAAGATGCATAGCGGTTTTGACACATATATTGTAGTATGATACACTAAATCTGACTATATGTAGAGGTGGACATAGTTGGATAAGTACGAGTATAAGCTGAAAACAGATCAAATGAAGGTACTTGCTTCAGAGGGGAATTATGAGGAGGCTGCAAAGATTGCTGACTCTATAAATTGGCGTAAAGTCAAAAATACAAATTTCCTTGTGAAGGTTGGTGAAGTATACGAAAAAGTAGGCAGACTTGAGGAGGCAAGGGACGTTCTTCTCATGGCTTATGACAGGTCGCCTATAGGACGAATGATAATATACCGCCTGGCTGAACTCGCCATAAAGATGAAGAATTTTGACGAGGCGGAGGAATATTACGACGAATTTGTTGAGCTGGCGCCAAATGACAATCTTCGCTATGTCATCAGATACAAGCTCAGCAGAGCAAAAGGTGAGAGCCTTGCAGACGGAATAAGAATACTTGAAGCCTTAAAGGACGAGGAATACTCGGAGGAATGGGCTTATGAGCTTGCATATATGTATCACAGAGCAGGGGCTGCGCAGAAGTGTGTGGACGCCTGCGATGAGTTGATTCTATGGTTCGGTGAGGGTGACTATGTTGAGAGAGCCCTTGAACTTAAAATGTTGTATCAGCCACTTACAAAGGCGCAGGAAGAGAAATACAAGAGATTCGGAAGACAGGCAGCGGGAATGTCGGAGCTTTATGCAAATGACAAGACTGTTGTAATACCAAGGGTTGAAGTCAACAATGACAAGTTCAATACTGTAAATCTGCAGGAAGAGATTGCTAAGAGCATGCAGCAGATTATGGATGCAACCGAGAGAGAGACCGTAACGGACACGATGGAGAACATCAAGAAGATGGTATCCGATGTGCCTTATATGAACGTTGCTCAGGAGGAGATACCTGAGACGATACAAGAACAGAATAAAGAACTGGACGAGAATCTGAGAAACACCTTCAGAGAGTATCTGGCTGAGGAGGCTGACGGACAGATGAGCCTCAGAGTGCCTGAATATGCAGGTGTTGAGCAGCAGATTACCGGACAGCTTCGCATAGATGAGATCCTTGAGGAGTGGGAGAAGACCAAGCGAGCTGCAGAGGCGGCTTTGATGGATGCCGAGAGAGCGCGTCTTGAGAATGAGAAGACGAGAGCTCTGCAGGAGGCCGGCGATATAATGGAGAGACTCGCAGGAGTCATTCCACAGCTTGGCGGAAGCGAAGACCCGGCTGAGATTTTAAGACAGCAATATCTGAAAGAGGATAATGATGTTGAGGCAGGAAAGTTCATGGAGGACATGAACAGAAAACTTCAGGAGCAGATAGACGCACTTTCGAGTGACGAAACCCCGGAGGAAGAGGCATTCGCCGAAGGCGGCTATGAGGATGGAGTAATAAATATGGATACGCAGGTCGAGTCGGCGGAAGAGATATCACTTGATGATATAGAACTTCCTGAGATAAGCCTGGACGATATCCTAGAAGATCCTCAGATGACGGTTTCCGAGGTTGAGGAGATGACCGGTGCCAAGAAGACTGCAGACAGATTTGACACTGCAAGAATCGATGAGCAGATTGGATTAAAGCCGTATGTTCCTGTTCAGTTTGAAGATGATAGTCAGACTGAAGAAGAGAATAATACTCGGGTAGAAACAAACGAAGAAATAGAAGAAGATGTAAAAGAAGATATAAAAGAGAACGTCAAAGAAGCCTCGGCTGACAAGGCAGATGAGGTGGATGAGAACGACGAGGATGCGGATATCAAGATCTGGAGAGGCCGCTCGAATATGCCAGCAGTCACGGAACTAAATGACGATCTCAAGGAGATTTTCTCTTACTTCGTACCTGTATCGGGAATGCCGGAGCAGCTTTGCAAGGCACTTACCGGTGTCGGAGGAAGAGTTACGGCTGACGGATATACCAAAGTCGGAAACCTGATAATCCAGGGTGGCGAAGGGACCGGCAAGACGGTTCTTGCAACCTCATTTATAAAATCGCTTCAGAAGATAACCGGAAAACCTGAAGGAAAAATCGGAAAAATCGATGCACATGCCTTAAACAAGAAGGACATAGGAAATGTGCTCGGAAAGGTTATCGGAGGAGCAATAATCATAGAGAAAGCAGGCGAGCTCTCCGAGGAGACGGTTGCGGGAATATGTCATTTCCTCGATATGGACGAGAGCGGACTTTTGATTATTCTTGAAGATACGAGAGCGGGAATAAGAAAGGTAATGGATGTCTCGGCAGATTTCGCACAGAGATTTACCGAGAGGTTGAACATACCTGTATTTACCAATGATGAGCTGGTACTTTTTGCAAAGGCTTACGCAAACGATCTCGACTATGATATAGACGAGATGGGTGTGCTTGCCCTTTACAACAGAATCAGCAATATCCAAAGAATTGATAGTGCCACAACGCTTACCGAGGTTAAAGAGATAATCGACGAGGCGATTGAGCATTTTAACAAAGGCGGAATCTTTGCCAGATTCAGAGCCAAAAAAACAGAAGACAGTGATTACTCAATCTTGAGAGAGAGGGATTTCGGAGAGTAACTGTTTTACGGGGGGACTTGCATATGGGATTCTTTTCTGAACTGGACATGTACCTTTTTGGACAGGGAACGCACTATGATGTTTATCAAAAAATGGGCGCTCACATTCAGAGTAGGGGAAAGAAAACAGGAGTTTGTTTTGATGTATGGGCACCGCATGCCAACCGTGTATGGGTAATCGGCGAGTTTAACGGCTGGAACGAGTATGCCAATGAGATGGAACGCCTGGAGCCGGAAGGCGCGGGAGTATATGAGCTGTTCATCGAGGGAGCAAAAGAGGGACAGCTCTATAAGTATGTAATAGAGACGAAGGATCATGAACGCTTGTACAAGGCCGATCCTTATGCTTTTTATGCAGAACTTCGCCCGGGAACGGCTTCAAGAATAGCCGATTTATCCACGATAAGATGGACGGACAAAAAATGGATGGACAAGCGTGAGGACACCGATCCTTACAGGATGCCGATGAGCATATATGAGGTTCATCCGGGATCGTGGATGAGACATCCGGGTAGAGAAGATGACGGTTTTTACACATACAGAGAACTTGCAAAAGCGCTCACCGATTATGTAAAGGACATGGGCTACACTCATGTTGAACTAATGGGCATAGCTGAATATCCGTATGACGGTTCATGGGGATATCAGGTGACCGGTTATTATGCACCGACTTCAAGATACGGATCGCCGGAGGATTTTGCCTATCTTATAAACTATCTGCACAAGAACAATATCGGAGTTATTTTGGACTGGGTACCGGCTCATTTTCCGAGAGATGCCCATGGACTTTGCGATTTTGATGGAGAACCTTTGTATGAGTACCCGGATCCAAGAATGGGAGAACATCCGGATTGGGGAACAAAGATTTTTAACTATGGCATGAACCAGGTTAAGAATTTTCTCATAGGCAGTGCGCTGATGTGGACAGAATTTTACCATGTTGACGGGCTCAGGGTAGACGCAGTTGCATCCATGCTTTATCTCGACTATGGAAAGAAAGATGGAGAGTGGGTTGCAAACAAATACGGCGAGAACAAAAACCTCGATGCAGTTGAGTTTTTCCGTCATTTGAACACGCTTATAACCGGAAGAAACAAGGGAACAATAATGATTGCAGAGGAATCCACCGCATGGCCGAATGTTACGGGCGGCGTGGAGGATTCGGCTTATTCTCTTGCATTTTCATACAAATGGAATATGGGATGGATGCATGATTTTCTCGATTATATGAAGCTAGACCCGCTTTACAGAAAGGGAAGTCACAACAAGATGACCTTCGCGATGAGCTACAACTCGAGTGAAAATTATATTCTTGTTCTCTCACATGACGAGGTTGTC
Organism: Lachnospiraceae bacterium; assembly: GCA_024695665.1. GTDB lineage: Bacteria > Bacillota > Clostridia > Lachnospirales > Lachnospiraceae > JAILHT01. Next base: position 9,410 of record JAILHT010000005.1, on the reverse strand, counting down.
CACCTTAAGTGTTCCATGATAGAGAAGATGCCGGGCGTCGGAAGAGACAGATTTCTGAACCTCATGGCCGGATATACTTACATGTTCGGACATCCGGGAAAGAAGCTTCTGTTTATGGGACAGGATTTTGGACAGTACCATGAGTGGGATGAGAAGAAGGAACTTGACTGGTATCTCATAGGCTCCAATAAGGATAACAATTATCTGAAGGAGTATGTGAAAGAACTTTTGCATCTCTACAAGTCAAACAGGGCTCTGTACGAGTGGGACAGAAACTGGGGAAGCTTCGATTGGATAAATGCCGATGATGCATACAGAAGTATTTTTAGTTTCGTAAGAAAGAGTGAGGACGGCAAAAACAATCTTTTGTTTGTAATCAATTTCACCCCAGTGGAGTATGACGATTACAGAGTCGGCGTGCCGGGAAAGAAGAAGCTAAAGCTAGTCTTAGACAGCGATGATGAGAGATTCGGCGGTAACGGAAAGAAGAAAAAGCAGATATACACCGCGGAGAAAAAAGAGTGTGATAACCTAGAGTATTCGATAGCTTATCCGCTGTCTCCGTACGGTATTGCAGTATTTAAATATTGATGATTTTGAGAGCACCAAAGTGGTGCTCTCAATTTTTTTTTTTTCAAAAAAGTGTTTTGAACTTTCATTTTTCTCCGATATATACATCGTAAGGATGCGAAAAACAAAATCAACTAACGGATTAGTTGTTGCGGAGACACGTAATGCAGGTAAGCGGAATTTCTATCGGGCAGAACTTGGCAAACGGTGAAGACGTAAAATTCGAGGGAAACATTGTTTCCGATTACGGAAAAAAAGTAACATCTGACAAAAACGAATGGGAAATAAAATCTGCGGAAGAGGCTAAAAAATCGGGCTATGACAAGCCGGATTCACTCAGAGAGGCAAATGAGTATCTAGATGAGACTAGCGGAATGTTTTCTGCGGAGGACAGAAAAAGAAGTATGGTCATTCTGGCTGAGCAGGCCGGGGATGAAGAGATAAAAGCCTTAGGTGATGAAAAAATCTCCATCAGCGATTTTGACAGCAGGGATATGACCACTGTAGTCGAAAAAATACAGGCAAAAATGGTAGCGGCGGGCAAAGACCTCGGTATGGCGGAGGTTTCTTCCGATGCGATAGAGCAGGCGGCCGGAAGCGAAATCATGGCAACGGCAGTAAAGCAGGCATTGAGCGAGGCCGATCAGATAGAGGCACCCGATCGCGAGACCGTTACATATCTTATAAAAAACGATCTAAAACCGACAGTTCACAACATCTATATGGCAGAACATTCTGTTGTGAAATCGTCGGATTTTTCCAATGCAAAAATAGATATAGCGCAGGACGAATCACTTAAGAATCAGGTTGAAAAGGTGATTGTCGAAAGTGGAAAAGCTGTCAGCGATGAGAGTTTTGCGGTTACGGAATTTCTTATCAATAACGACCTTGAGATCACTCCGAAAAACATAAATTATGTCTATGATCTTGAAAACATGACTCTTCCAAAGGATAGTGGAGAGTTTGCACAAATGATGGCAAAAACAATGGCGCTCGGGGAAAATCCAAAGGATACCATGCTGATAGAAGGCTATGATATAAAAGCGGTAGCTAAAGATGTGACAGAAAACGTTGCCGCTGCAACAGATACGGAGCTTGCTTATCTTGTGAGTGAGGATATGGCAATCACTCCGGAAAATATAAAAGCTGCAAAAAATGTCATAGAAAGCGGAACTTACGACAGTGCAAAAACCGCTCAGATTGTGGATTCCAAGGATGCAAGCTTTATAAAGGCAAAGAGAGTTCTCGAGGAGACAAGGCTTTTGATGAGCGAGGAGGCAAATCTCGGACTGCTCAAAAAAGGGGTGCACATCGAGACCGATGAACTCGCAAAGACCGTGGAAAATCTTAAAAAACAGGAAAGTGATTATTATAGAGCTCTTTTTGGGGAGAGTGAGATCACTGATATAGAAGCAAAGACAGCCCTTTACAACGAGACGATTGCCGGTGTTGAAGAAGTAAAGAGCACACCGATGTATGTGCTCGGAGTACAGAATGTCGATGTATCTACAATACTTGATATAAGGGATGCCGGACGTGAGATGTCCGTACAGTTCGAAAAGGCAAATCAAAGCTATGAAACACTTATGACGGAAGTCAGACCGGATCTTGGGGACAACATAAAGATGGCGTTTCGAAATGTGGACGACATTATTAAAGATATGGGACTTGAGGCAACCGAAGCTAATGAGAGAGCAGTGAGGATACTCGGATACAATTCGATAGAGATAACGGAAGAGAATATATTTACCATGAAAGCGGCCGACGAGACGGTACAGAGGACATTTTCAAACATGACACCGGCGGTCGTAAGAGAGATGATAAAACAGGGAGAAAATCCGCTGGATATGAACCTCACAGAGCTTAACGCAAAGGCGGAAGAGATAAAGGGTGAGATAGCTGACGACTCAAACGAGAGATTCAGCAGTTTTCTTTACAAACTCGATCATAACGGGGAGATAACAGAGAGCGAAAAACAGAGCTTTATCGGTATATTTAGGCTGATAGAACAGGTCACACAAAGCGATGGATCTGTCATCGGAGCGCTGGTTGAATCCGGCAGGGAACTCTCGTTTTCAAATCTTTTGTCAGCGATGAGAAGTGAGAAAAAAGCTCAGATGGATGTAACGGTGGATGACGACTTCGGCGGAGTGAATGTGACGACGGACAATGCGATAGATACCCAGATACAGACGGCATACCGGATGAATGTATTAAAGGACATCTCGGAGAACATCTCGCCGCAGGTTTTGAAGGAGATGACGGAACACGGCGATATAAACGAGTTTACATTTGAGCAGATGAAGCAGGCTGTAAGGGAAGCAAAGACAGATGAGGCTGTGATTTCGGAGAGTGACGAATATGCCGATTATGAACTTCAAAATTATAAAGCAGACCTTGAGGCTGCGAAAAATACAGAGACAGATATCTACAGATTGCTGGACAATTTTGGAATAACAAACAATGTAAACAACGTGCTGGCAATGAATGCGCTTGTGACAAAGAGAAATACCATATTCAACAGGTTGTTTGAGTATGAGGAGGAATTCTCATACAAAGATGTGGATTTTGATGAGATAAAAGAAGGAATACTGGAGAAGTTCTCCGAGTCGTTAAAGACGCCGGAGGAGATGGCGGAGGCGCAGAACACGTTAGCGGAGAGAGCCGAACATGCCATGGACAATCTGCTTCCGTCGGCGGAAAACGTCTCTGAGCTTGATATAAGGCAGCTGAAAATGATGCAGTGTGGATTCTCAATTGCAAATGAGATGGCAAAAAACGAGACTTACACGATACCGGTTATGGTAGGGGATGAGATGACGGGAATGACGTTAAAACTCGTTCACGGAAAGTCAAAAAAAAGTTTTATAGACATTATGTTTGAGACGGCATCGCTTGGAAAGGTTGCAATCTCGGCACAGGTTAATGACGATACGCTCACAGGACTTTTTGCATCTGACAATGAGGATACCGTTGCAGCAGTCGAGGCGAGCGGATTGTTCGAAGATATGAATATGAGTTTTACTCACAGTGAAAAACTAGATCTCACAAAGATGTTTGCAAGGCTGAGCGAGGTGAGATCAGGGGAAGATACGGCAGATGAGAGTACGGAGGACGAAAGCACGGTTTCGACGAGAAAGTTGTATTCGATAGCCAAAGATATAATGGAATCCATTAAGAAATTGCGGCTGTAAACCGATATTTTTAACAGGGATTAAAAAGCAGAAAGTAACAAAAGAACATACTAAAGAGTAAAAATTCAACATTAAAGACTGATAAAGGGGAAAAACATGAAGATAAATCACAATATGTCAGCAACAATAACAAACGCACAGTTACTTAGAACAGAGAACAATCTCTCGGATTCAATGGAGAGACTTTCCTCGGGGCTTAAGATTAACCATGCGAAAGACGATCCTTCGGGAATGGCAATATCAAATAAGATAAGTGCTCAGATCGACGGCCTTGATATGGCTTCACAGAATGCACAGAACGGACAGAGCCTTCTCGAGATAGCCGACGGTGCTCTCGGCGAGACAACATCCATAATACAGAGAATGAGAGAACTTGCAGTTCAGGCCGCTTCCGACACATCTACACCTTCCGATAAGAAGGCTATACAGGCTGAGATAGACCAGCTGCTTGAGGAAGTGAATCGTATATCAAGAGACACAGAGTACAACACAAAAACCCTCCTTGACGGGACTTCGGATGTAAGAGTTTACTCAGAGTATGCAGAGAGAATATACACCTCGGATGCAGTTGAACCGGCGACTTATACAATTACGGTAAATTCGGCATCAGAACCTGCAACATACAGTACAAGCGCCACCACATTCAGTGGAACTATAGATTCCACACAGACCGGAACAATATCCATAAACGGGGTTGAAGCTTCGATAGAGGAAGGCGATACTGCTGAGGAGGTATTTGAAAAAATAAGAGAGGCAGCTGAACTTGCAGGAGTTGAAGTTACAAATTACGGAACTGATACAACAACTTATAACGGATTGGAACTTGCAACCGAAGATGCGGGAGCGGATGTAGGACTTACAATTGCTATAGACAATGACACACTTGCAACACTGCTCGGATTTGACGGATTGACAGACGGAACCGTCACAAATTACGGGTCCACAGGAGAGGTAAGTATCCATGATACGGGATCGAATTTTAGTTCGACAGCAACAGCAAACGTTGACGGATACAAGGTAACCGTAACTGACTCAAAGGGATTTGAACTCTCGTTTAAGCTTAGCGACGAATGCTTGGAAGAGATTACAAATAACGGTTCGGCGGAGGTTACATTGGATGTGACAGACATCGGAACAATGACACTTCAGATAGGTGCAAACGAGCATCAGACAATAGACGTAAGAATACCTGAAGTTACAACTACAAGCCTCTATATAGATGATATAAATGTTGTTAAACTCGAAGGTGGCGGAGAGGCTATATCAAAGCTTGATGATGCACTCGCAAGAGTAAACAGCATAAGATCGAAGATCGGTGCTTATGAGAACAGACTTGACTATGCATCTGAGAGTTTGTCCCAGACTTCTGAGGATATGACTGCAGCACTTTCAAGAATCGCTGATGTTGACATGGCAAAAGAGATGACAGAGTACACAAAGTATACAGTTCTTGACCAGTCTGCAATATCGGTATTGACACAGGCAAATGAGTTGCCACAGACGGTTTTGTCATTGTTACAGTAGAGGTAGAGACATATGAACAGTGAGAAAATAGGCGATTTTACGAGGAGAATATCCGGTGAAAACCGAACGGGGCTTACGGTTATTGTATTTGACATAATGTCTGAATATTTTAAAGACGCATACGATGCAAAAGGAAAAAATGACTCTGAAGCCTTCAAAGTAGCAGTAAAAAAGGCGGATGCATGTATTTTGAACCTCATGCAGACACTGGATTTCAAATATGAGCTGGCAAACAGACTGTACAGCGAATATCATTTTTGCAGGAAAGAGCTTGCACTGGCGGTGGCAAAAAGTTCAATCGAAGAAGTGAAAGCGGTCGAGGAGATCATAAGGCCTTTAAGAGAGGCATTCGAGGAGGTCGCAAAAAAAGATGATTCGGAGCCGGTTATGAAAAATGCTCAGAATGTATACGCAGGAATGACCTACGGAAAAGGAACATTAAACGAGAGTAGCGACATAACAAACGGTGGCAGAGGATTTTTGGTTTAACTCGGCCGGATTTTAAGTTCAAATTCATTGTGATTTTACACAACACATAATAAAAAAGAGACAGTTTTTATGATTTGTTTGAAGGGTATTTGACATGACAAAACCTTGATTTCATAAGGCTGTCTCTGTTTTTGTCTATTTTTTTCCGTGGAAATTTCGTATAGATAAACAAAAGTACACAAACTTGGAAAAAGCTATTTACTTCTCGTTTTTTCAATCATATAATCCAAATCACCCAATTCAAAAACATAACGATCTAAATAGTTCTTATATCTTTTGCAATTACCAAAAACAAATAAATAGTGATAGGGAGGAAGCAAGGAGTTGACCAGTAAAGGAACTTCCGGACTGCCTTTTGCGGTTTTCCTGCTTTTAGGATACATTCTCTACCTTGTGAAGGAGAGGATATTTATATGAGCGGACAGAGAATACTTTGGCTGGATGAGAACGAGGAGTTTTCATTGAAGCTTGCGATATACGCAAAGAAGCATTACAAGGGCAGGATAGAGTTGATATGTATGAGTGAACCTGCGGGAGAAGAGGAGATAGAAAAGGCAAATATTGTGGCTGCAACAACGTTTTTCGCAGCTGAAACATGCAAAAAAAAGAAGACGATCATCATTCACGAGGGGGCTATTCCCGAAGAGTATATGAAGTATCAAAGAGTATTCAGATACAATCCGGCGGATTTTATATTGAACAGCCTGTTGGCTGAAACCGAGGAAGACCGTGATGGGACGGTGTCTGTGGGAGGAGAAAAGACAAGAGTGACCGGTGTGGGAGGCTTCGCGGAGGAGGCAATGAAATTGGCAGTGGCATATACTCTGGCGGATGTTTTGGCTGAAGAAAAGGAAACTCTGCTCATGGATTTGAGCCAGTTCAGCGGACTCAGAAGTGCAATGACATCGAATGAGGATGAAAGTGCCCCGGATGATATAGGAGAGCTTTTGTATACGGAGTATATAAAGGCAGGTTACAAGGAGAAGGAGCAAAAGCTTGAGCGGTTGATAAGAAAGGACAAGAGTTTCGACTATATTCTTCCGGTCAGAAACCCTGAGTGCTTGGCAGAGTGCAACGGAAATCAGATTGCTGATATGGTGCGATTTATAGAGAACACGGGCAAATACGGATACATTGTCATATTGAACGGCTTTTGCATGGAGGGTTATAAAAATCTGTACGGTTGCTTTGATGAGTATTTGATGGTCGCAGGTTATGCCGGTGAGACATCTGCCGAGGAGTCTTTCATGGAATATATGATGTCGGAGGATACAAAAAGCATATTAAGATCTAAAAAGACAGTATTACACAGGATAAACCTCGGTGAAGTCGGCAAAGTACCGAGTGGACAGGGAAACGAACCCTCATCGCTTATTCATTCAAACATAAGAGGTTGGTTAAAAGAGGAGTTTGGAAAGATGATTGTGGAGGAGAACTTGTGACAAACACTAAGAAAGCTATAAGAGATAGTATTCTTGAGAATGTCGGCCTGATTGAGGATATGGATGACGAGGAGCTAAAACACTTTATCGAGGACGAGTATCTGAAGGTGGTCAGTTATGGAAGGGATAGTTTTAAGGAACGTAAACAGTGTACGTTTGATGTTTTTAACAGTCTGAGAAGGATGGGCGTGATAGAGGAACTTATTGAAGATGACACTGTCACGGAGATACTGATAAATGGACCAAGAGATATTTTTTATGAGAGAGCCGGAAGCTTGCACAGGTTTGACGGGGCCTTTGAGGATGAGGAAGAGTTGGACGCATTTGCACAGATGATGATAGGAATGAACAACCGCACCGTAAATGCTGCCAGTCCGATAGCCGATGGAAGGTTAAGGGACGGATCGAGAGTGAATGTTGTTATGGCACCTGTGTCTGTGGGAGGGACAGCAGTATCTATAAGGCGCTTCCCCAAAGAAGTCATGACAATGCAGAAACTTAAGGAATTTGAAACTCTCTCAGACGAGGTTGACGACTTCCTAAAAAAGCTGGTGAAAGCAGGATATAACATATTTATATCGGGCGGTACCGGAACAGGAAAGACGAGCCTCTTGAATGCCCTGGCGGAATATATACCAAAAGATGAAAGGGTCGTAACAATCGAGGATTCGGCAGAACTCCAGCTTAAGAAAGTCGAGAATCTGGTGAGCCTGGAGAGCAGGACATCATCCACAGAGGGCGTTTGTGAGATAACAATAAGAGATCTGATAAGAACGGCTTTAAGGATGCGCCCTGAACCCCCACATTATAAAATAGTGAAGATTAGAGCCTTAAAAAAAGAGTCTCCCCATCCCAGGTACACTCCTGCACCACTTCCCTGACTATAGCATTCTTTTCATCTGCAGATAATCCGGACAGAGACTTCATCATTCTGCAGATCTCCGCAGATCTGTCTGCAGATGTCCTGGCTGATGCCACAGATCTTCTCTCTTCCATCTTCAGGATCTCGATCTCGCGGTTTACTGCCGCCAGAGAGAGGTCTTCGTTCTCTATCTGAGCAATTATATACTTCGATGCAGAAGAGCCGTCTGCGAGGCTCTCCGTGAGTCTCCCGATGCGTGAGCGGATGACCGATGCCTTCCGTTCAAGATCCCGAAGAGCAGAACCGTCATTCTTCTCTTCATCCACCTGGGAATACTTCCGGATCACGGACGGATCCGCTTCGATCTCGGAGAAGATCTCCAGAACCTTATCGTCAAGCCTTGAGCATTTAATCATAGACATATCGCAGACTTCGGGTCCTTGCCTCATACGCTTCAGGCAATAATAGGAAGAGCAGATCTTCCCATGCGCCAATTTCTTGCGAGCCACCTGCATCAGTCCTCCGCACTTGGCGCACCGGAGCGTACCTTTCAGGAGCGGTATATCATATTTCTTCTTCTTCTCGAAAGTATTCTGCCGGAATCTCTCCTGAACAGATAGCCACAGATCTGCATCAATGAACGGCTCATGCACTCCTTCAGTGACTACCCATTCAGTATGAGGCTGAATCTGATGCTTTTTATTCTTTTCTGTAGATCTTCCGTAGATCATCACTCCGCATTTTCCATCCCAGGAGTCGCGCTCATCTGCCATCTGGCATCCAAGGCCGGAGTAATAATCCCACACTTCCGGAGTCGCAGGAGCGCAGTACGGCATAGTCAGGATCTTATGTAGTTGAGTGGTGGAGAAGAATGCTCCATTAACTGTCTTCCTTCCCTGGCGTTTGAATTCCGTCTCCATTCCCTGCAGGGAGTATCCTCCTTCGAGGAATTCCTCGTAGATCCCACGCACATACTCAGCAGCTTCAGGCACCGGCACGATGGTGCAGTGCTTCTTGCCATTCACTTCGATGCGCTCCCTCCGGTACCCATAAGGCGGATTTCCTCCCGTCCATAGTCCTTTTTTCGCAAGGCCTATCATATTATCGGTGACACGAGCGGCGATGGTCTCTCGCTCCATCTGGGCGAATACCATGGTCACATACATCATGGCTTTACCGATCGGAGTAGCGGTATCGATATTCTCTTTGATCGAGACGAACATCACGCTCTTTTCTTCCAGGATGGAATAGATATTCGCGAAGTCCTTCACATCACGGGAGATACGATCAAGCTGATACACCACAAGAGCATCAATGAGACCATCGGAT